>NZ_MAGO01000006.1 GCF_001687335.1 Dissulfuribacter thermophilus
CCCCGGACAGTTTTTTTGTTGAGTTCTTTTCGTTTTTGGTAGATTTCTGCCACAGTAAAGCCATTTTCTCCCTCTGCCTTGTCCACATGGAATCCCTTGGGGATTTCAAGTGATTCTGTCTTCTTGGTCAAAGATGATGGCATGGCGGCGTGTGGATTGGTAGAGGCTTTAGAATGGTTATTGGTGTGGGCGCCAACTATCCCTGTGGCAAAAATGATCCTTTCAAAGGTACGGTTGAGTGTCCTGCTTGTAAAGTTTCTTAGTTCCATATCTGGAAGAACTTTTACTATAGAATCTTTTTCAACCTTTGATTCAGGGATTGCAACCCAAATTTTTTCGTTTCCAGTATTGAGATTAAGGTATGTATATCCTGGGACATTTAAGACTTCTAATACCTTTCCCTCGATTACCTTTGAGTGAAGTTTGGCCGGTGGAACAGCGTTGTTGTTAGAGGCCACCTTTTTGGGTTCATGAGAGTTGTTCCCCTTACAACCTGAATATGAGAATAATAATATTAAGCTCAATAAAATAGTAAAATATCGCATTTTGTTACCTCTCTTTTTTAGTGTTTTTAACAGATAAGGCTGGGTCTTATCAAGAGGGAAAACGTAATGGTTGGGAACTATGTGAGGAACTTGACAAATTTCTTGAGCTAATTAGTCTTCTTTACGTGTCGTCGTTCTTCCATATATGTTGGCGCCCACAGAGGGGAAGGTCTCATATGATCGGTCGCTCGACGAACAGGGAGTACGTCCATCGATCTTTCCACCTCGTAATAGGGGCGAGTTTTGACCGCTTACATATTTGGGAGTACGGAAAGTATGCATTGAAGTACTCTTTGAAGGCTTATCCTATTGGCTTTTTCAAGACTCCACGGTCTCGGAGGCATTGGTCATGATCCAACTTGAAAATATCTCTATGAATTATGGCAGCTTTCAGGCAGTAAAAAATTGCAGTTTTAATGTTGAAAAGGGGCGTATTGTAGGACTTCTTGGTCCAAATGGCGCTGGCAAGACAACTTTGATGAAGATCCTTGCCACGCAGATCGTGCCCACAAGTGGCAGGGCAATGGTTGCAGGTTTTGATTGTGAAAAAAATCCCAAAGAGGTGAGGGCAAATATCGGATATCTCCCTGAAAGGGCTCCACTCTACGATGACATGGAGGTCAGAGAATATCTTGATTTCGTGGCGAGGGGCAGAGGCCTCAAGAATAGTCTTCTAAAAGATCGTCTTGAATGGGTGAAGGATCGTTGTGCCCTAAAAAAGAAGTGGTGTACGCCCATTGGAGAACTATCCAAGGGATATCGCCAGAGGGTAGGGCTGGCCCAAGCCCTGATTCACGATCCTCCAGTTCTAATTCTTGATGAACCTACTAGCGGACTTGACCCATTACAGATCATAGAAATCAGAGACCTCATTAAAGATCTAGCAAAGGAGAAGGCTATACTCTATAGCTCTCACATCATTCAAGAGATCGTAGCCCTGAGTGATAGAGTAGTGATAATTAGTGAGGGCAGTATTAAGGCAGATGGTCCAATACAAGAGTTGGCCCCTGATTTTCCAATTCAAGAATTATCGAGGGCGCAGGCAGACCTCGAAAAGGTATTTACCACCCTTATTCACCATAGCTAGATCCTGCATGAAAATGCGAAAAATTTTGTCACTTTTAGTGATCGCAGGATTTTAGACCATAATCCTTAGGGCCATAAGAGTGTGGACCTTTGCAGTATACAGGACCAAGCTGGAAGGAGGTATTTATGAGCCAGTGGTTGAACGTAGCCAAAAGGGAACTGAGGAGCTACTTTAATTCTCCTATCGCATACTGCTTTATAGTAGTCTTTTTATTGGTCACCTGTGGCCTATTCATGACCACCTTTTTCCTGTCAGGTGTCGCCACTATGAGGCCTTTTTTTTCCTCCCTGCCCTTGATTTTGATTGTATTCGTTCCAGCTATAACAATGAGACTTTGGGCAGAGGAAAGAAAGAACGGTACGCTTTCCCTACTTTTCAGTCTACCCACAAATAGCATTTCGCTGGTCTTGGGAAAGTTTTTAGCCTCATTTGCCTTTGGAATTCTAGCCCTTTTGAGTACCCTCGTTATTCCAATTATGTTGATTGTCCTAGGCGATCCAGACCCAGGACCAATTTTTGGAGGCTATCTTGGGAGCATTCTTTTGCTCGCATTTCTCCTATCTCTTGGGATGGCCGTATCTGCCTTTTTCAAAGACCAGATAGTTGCCTTCATCATATCCCTTGTAGTGGGATTTAGTTGTTTTCTTGCGGGTCTTGAATTCATCAGCGCATTTATTGATGGTTGGATTCCCGGGCTGGGAACTTTTCTAAGGGAGACAATTGGTATCTCTAGCCATTTTAATTCATTTTCCAAGGGAATAATTGATATAGGCGACTGTCTTTATTTCATTGTCTTTTCCGTCATATTTCTCCTTATCAACGTATTCACCCTAGAGGGTTATCTTAGGATGCGTACCACCAAGGGGTTTGCCTTTGGCTGCATCCTCCTTATTGGTATTGGGATCTTTTTAAACGGCATTTTTAGGGATATGCACCTTGGCAGAATGGACTTGACAGAGGACAAAATTTTTACAGTCTCCCCTGCAACCAAAAGGGTCTTTG
This sequence comes from Dissulfuribacter thermophilus, assembly GCF_001687335.1. Taxonomy (NCBI): domain Bacteria; kingdom Pseudomonadati; phylum Thermodesulfobacteriota; class Dissulfuribacteria; order Dissulfuribacterales; family Dissulfuribacteraceae; genus Dissulfuribacter; species Dissulfuribacter thermophilus. Next base: position 2,635 of record NZ_MAGO01000006.1, read on the forward strand.
AAAGACTAAAAGTGCCAATTCGCGTTACCTACTATGTATCGCCAAAAGATAAACTTCCAACTCCCATGAAAGATATGCCAAGGGATGTTGGAGACATCCTTGAGGAATTAAAAAGGCTTTCCCCAAAGTTTTCATACAAGATTGTGAATCCAGAAGACATACCTGATGAAATCGAGGACATACACAAAAAGGGGATTCTACCCTTTAGTGCCCAGACCATTGAGCATGACGCCCTCAATATAAAACGGATATATTCGGCAATATCAGTCGCTTATCTCGATAAGAAAGAAGAGATAATACCACAAGTTGTTCCGGATTCTCTAGGAAGCCTTGAATATGACCTCGTTAGCAGGATCTATAGGCTTACCTTGACCTCAAAACCAAAGATCGTCCTCATAACTCCAAATTCTTCTATGGATCCAAAGCTCGCCGAAATGCTGAGGCAGGCAGGACGCCCACCGCAGGAAATGGATAGATTTCAGCGCATCGTGGAAATACTTGAGTCTCAGGGCTACGAAGTTGTTAAGCAAAAGATTACAAAGGATACTCCTATCCCAGACGATGCTAGGCTAGTTATGATTATCGCCCCTGAGAAAATGAGTGATAGAGCGCGTTTTGAGATCTACAGATTTCTGAGGTCTGGTAAGCCTGTATTTATCGCTGGTCAGAGCTATACCTATTCCTATAGTGAAGGACCAAATGGGCCAGAGCTCCATGCACAAAAGTCCCTTCAAGAGACCAATGATTTGATCAGTCCATTTGGTCTCAAAATAGGTGAAAAGATGTTTTTTGACACCAGACATGTCACTCTCCATGTGACTAGTCAACGTCAAATAGGCATGTTTACGGCGTTAGTTCAGACTCCAGTAAACTATCCAGTCCAGATACAGGTCTTGCCAGATCAGATGAATAAAGATCTTTCCATTACAAATTCGATTGCTGGCCTCTTGTATCTCTGGGGGAGCCCTGTTTCAGTAGATGACGATCTTCTAAAAAAATATGGTGTTACGAAAACCGTCCTTTTTGAATCGAGTCCAGGTGCATGGGAAAGGGATTTTCATTTTGGACCATTGACTCAAAGGGATCTGAGTCCACCAAATACAAGGCAGTTGAAGTCATATCCCTTGGCAGTGCTCCTTGAAGGGAAATTCCCTGACCCATTTGAAGGCAAGAAGGTACCCAAATGGGCATCTGACAAGACCGATAATGAAACTGAGACTGAAAAAGACCCTAATCGCAACCAGCAAGTTACCTCTAAACCATCGAGGCTTCTGGTAGTTGGATGTTCTGAGATGTTTTCAGATACAGCCATCATGGCCATGGGGAATCCTGTATTTTTGTTGAATAGTGTTGATGCCCTAAGTCTTGGTGAAGAGCTGATTCACATTAGGAATAAGACCCAAGTGCAGCGTTTCATAAGGCCAGTGAGCACAAAAGAAAAGCTCATGTGGCGTTTATTCACTGTATTTTTCATGCCAGTACTTTGGATTTTATACGGTATATTCAGGGCCATAAGTAGAAAGAAAAATAGATTGCTTTGTGAAGGGAGGTAGTAAATGAAGCAGAGCCATGTTGTCATCCTCAGTGTGGTGTTCATATTGGTTATTGGACTTTATTTCATTCAAAAAAGGCCCCATCATGTGGAACCAAATGAATTGTTCGAGGAAGTCATCCCTGAATTTGATATTGATTCCATAGATAGTATTAAGGTTTGGACCCCAAAAGACAAATCAGGACATCCCTTCCATATTGTAAAAAAAGATCATTCCTATTGGATAGAAGTTTATGAAGATGGCACCTCTTTTCTAGCCCCCTGTCAGGAAAGCAGGGTCAAAAGACTCCTTGAATCACTCAGAGGTCTCAGGGGGGAGGAAAGGGCAAAGGGTGAAGATCACTTTGATACCTTTTTGATTGGAGACAAAAATGCCCTTCATTTGGAGCTAAAGAGTGGAGATCGAGTCATTTGCCACATATTGGTAGGTAAGAGAGGTGAGGCATGGGGTACATCCTTTGTTAGAAAAGTGGATGATGATAGTGTCCTAATAGTCAGGAAAAACATGCTGAGTCTTGTGGAGATCTGGCAGGAAAGGGCTGCACAAAATCCAAGTCCAACATCATGGATTGATCTGGGTGTGATAAAAGACGATTCAAGTGAGGTTGAAGGGGTTTCTTACTCTACTTCTGATGAAGTGTGGAGTCTGACGTCTAGTGGCAATGAAACGAGTGAGAAGGGAAAATGGCTTCTGGTACAAGATGGGGCTCAAATATCCATTGATGAGGATAAGGCAAAGGAATTCTTAAGGTCTATCTTTCCACTCTATGCTAAGAGCGTAAGAGATCCTTCCAAGATTAAAGACTTTGGACTCAGCAGCGGAGAAAACTTTGGCAGATTCACCATACATTATAGGACAAAGGGCCTAAAAATTATACACATCGGTAAGATTGATAAAGAAAAGAAGGTTGGATGGATACGAGACAATAGAGGGGTAATTTTTGAGGTATCCAGTGATCTCATCCATAAGATTCAAACAGGACCAGTCTTAGAAAAAAAGGAGGAGGCATCCCATAGCCAAGAGCAAAACTAGGACTATTTTTAGATAGATTGCATAAGGTATTGCCCTGTATGCCTTCATGCCTAAAAAAACACCGGAAAGTATAAAGGGGGCGTTTAGGAGAAAAAGAAAATAGGTGGTTTTATTCGATATACCAGTAAATAGATGACCCGTTGAAATGAATATTCCCGTGAAGAGAAAGAAGGCAGAAAGCGTCCCCTTTATTTCGTCTTTTTTCCAACCACTCAAGGTCACGTAGATAATGGTCGGGGGGCCTCCTGCACTGAAACTTGCCCCAATTATGCCTGTGAGAAAGCCTGCAACTATTCCCCAAATACGTGACAGACGCTTGTTTAGAGTCCTTTTTTTGGATAAGGAATAAATGGAATACGAAATGATGATTGCACCTAGTATGCGTTTTATGAGTATCTCATCCGCATACCTCAAGAAGCTTACTCCTAAAAAGATCCCAGGTATGGATCCTATGATCAGTGGCAATATGTTTTCAGACTTTACGTCTGATCTATGCCTAATAGTCAGTATGGTCGTAATAAGTAATCCGTTTAAAATTGATAGGCTCACTGCGAGTTTTGCAGGAAGTATTTGAATAAAAAAGGGCATGGCCACCAGGGCAGAGCCGAAACCAGTAAGTCCCTGCGTTAATCCTGCAAAGAATGATATGGGAAGCGTAACCAGATAATTTAGTTCTTCTATCATTCGAGCTATTCCCTAATGAGACAATTCTAGAGAACAGAAAATTTTCCCATCATTTTTTAATATGGCAAATATTATCCTAAATAGTGTGGCCATCTTCAATGGGCTTTTATCCATTGGTCTCTGGGCCAAAGGCCTTTTCTCCCATCCATGCCTTTATGCCGCCTGATAAGCTGTAGACTTTTTTAAATCCAAGAGAGGAAAATATCTGGGCACCTGCCCTACTTCTTGCCCCTGAGTTTCAGTAGACTATCGTGGTCTTAGACGGATCCAATGCCTTTGCCTTTTGAGATAGTTCTGAAAGGGGCATGAGATATGCTCTGGGAATATGGCCTTTTTCATACTCTTTGGGCTGACGAACATCAACAATTTGGATCTCATTGGGATCTGCCTTTGAAATGAGTTCCATGGCCTCTTGGCTGGAGATAGTCTTTACTGAGGAAAAGAGCTTCTTTAAAAAAAACATTCAGATTACCCCCTTTATATTGCAAGGCTGAGCGGTTTTAACACGCAATATTGTGAAGATAAATCAGGAATTTCAAATTACAATCCACGCCAAAATTCCTTAAGTACTGATTTTGTAGAATCAATTAATATCATTATGGAATGAAAGTGGAAAAAATTTTATTTATTATGGGATACTTTTTAAAAGATTACTCCTTGGCTGCACTAGTTCGCAACAAGCACTTGTTATAGTGAGCCTGGCTTACACCCTGTATCATTTGCCTTATAGGATATAGGAATTCATAATTTGTGATTAAAGGAGTTAGCTTTGGAAAAGTTTTCTGATACCTATTTAAGAGATTTCCAATTGAATATCCTTCAGCCACGGGAAGGATACAGATTTTCTGTGGACTCCATTTTGCTAACAAACTTTGTGCGCGCACCCAAAGAGGGCAGACTATTGGATATAGGTACAGGTTGTGGTGTTATTGCCCTTTGTCTTGCAAGGCTTTATCCTAATCTCAAGATCGTTGGTATAGAGATCCAAAGACAGTTATATGAAATTGCCAGGGAAAATGTAAAACGCAATGATCTTTCCCACCAGGTGGAAATAATCCATGGGGATATAACCAAGGCCAGGGAGATATTTGAGGCAGGGAGCTTTCAAGTGATTGTTACAAATCCCCCTTATAGGGATCCCCTAACAGGAAGGCTATGCCCAATAGCCCAAGAGGCCCTGTCTCGCCATGAGATATTGTTGGACCTTAATTCACTGGTCAAGGCCATCAGATACCTATTGTGTCCTGGTGGCCATATCTTCATGATATATCCAGCTGATAGAGCGGGCATCTTACTTCATGAACTAGTAGAAGCCAGACTTGAGCCCAAGCGAATTAGAAATGTACACCCAGGTCCCAATGATGAGGCCCGTATGTTTCTGGTTGATGCAATTAAGGATGCAAGGAAGGGTGGGCTCAGGGTGCTGCCTCCACTATTTATTTAGCACACTATTCAGGCTGACTCGCCAATTTTAGGATTTAGGTATTTAAACATATGAATAAAAAATTGGTCAAATTTCCATGGATTGCCATTCTTGGGCCGACGGCCGTAGGAAAAACGGACTTTAGTCTCAACCTGGCCGATGAAATTAGAGGAGAAATTATAAATTTTGATTCAGTTCAAATCTATAAGTACCTGGACATAGGATCAGCCAAGCCTACGATTGAAGAGCGAAAAAGGGTACCCCATCATTTGATAGACATATTATATCCCGATGATCCCTTTGACGCAGCAGACTTTATCGAAGCCGCTCTCAAGATATCAAAAAAACTTGAGACCCATGGAAAGGTCCCAATATTTGTTGGTGGAACTGGATTTTATTTGAGGGCCCTTGTTGAGGGCCTAACCCCCCTTCCTAAAGGAAATCCTCCTCTGAGAAACTGGCTGCGAAGTTTGGAGAGCAGGTTTGGTAGAGGCTTTCTTTTTAGATGTCTAAGTCAGTTTGATCCAGATACCGCTAAAAGGCTAGCCAAAAACGATTATTTTAGAATTATACGTGCCCTTGAGGTGTTTATTCTCACGGGACAACCCTTTTCAAAAATCTGCCGGGAAAATAGACCGTTTCCTAGAAGGTTCGATTGTCTTGTTAAAATAGGTCTTATTCGCCCAAGAGATGAGCTCTACAACAGAATAGAACAACGGGTTGAACAGATGTTTGAAATGGGATTTTTAGAGGAAGTAAAAGCCATTCTTGAAATGGGATATAGTCCTAATCTTAAGCCTCTGCAATCCCTTGGATATAGGCAGGTAATCGACTACATCTTGGGTAAGAAATCCTTGGAAAGGGCCATTTATGAGATCAAAAGGGATACGAGGCATTATGCCAAGAGACAACTGACATGGTTTAGAAGGGACTCACAAATAAAGTGGTTTCATCCAGATGCCTTTTTGGGTAGAGCTGATCTTTGGCGGTTTATCAATGGATGATACACCCAAAGGCCCAAAGCCCTCGTAGGGGCTGAGGGGGGTTGCATGGATGCTGTGTAGGTTGGCCAAGGGGAAATTGGCAGATAAGACAAAGCCATCAGATAGCCATACATATAGAAAATGGGACAAACTGGGAATGGTCCCATTTAGAACACTACATTTGGTATAGCAAAATGAGGGGCACACCTTAGGTGTGCCCCTGTTTGAGGATGAGGGAGGGAGTAATTTACTGAATAGAGGAAGCTATGGGATTGGCTTCGTAGTTATCGCAGAGTCCGTCGCCATCGATGTCGACGAAGTTTCTCATGCCAAAGGCCCTATAGAAGCCAATGGTTTGAAATTCATCGTGGATTGAGTCACCGTTTTGGTCAACAAAAGGTCCGATTCCGAGCTGTTCAAAGTAAGGGGTGTTCTGGGCGTAGTCGCAGATTCCGTCACCGTTTTCATCCACAAAGTTCAATCCCATTGTCATCTGTCTGAATCTTTCAGGATTAACAAATAGGTCATCATCTGTATTTACCTGGAACATTGCATAATGCTGTGGACCGAATTCTCTTCTAAGGTTTTGAGTGGCATTTGTTGCAAATGGATTGGCTTCATAGTTGTCGCAGAGTCCGTCGCCATCGATATCGACGAAATTTCTCATGCCAACGGCCCTATAGAAGCCGATGGTTTGAAATTCATCGTGGATAGAGTCACCGTTTTGGTCGACAAAAGGTCCGATTCCGAGCTGTTCAAAGTAAGGGGTGTTCTGGGCATAGTCAATGATTCCGTCACCGTTTTCATCCACAAAATGCATACCACCAGCCATCTGTGAAAAGGTACGAGGATTGATGAAGAGATCATTGCTGATGTCTACTGAAACATCAGGATACACTTGGGGGCCCATGACATTACGCATGTTGTAAGCATGCCCCATGCCAGTGGCAATTTGACCTGTTCCACTGCTCATTGGTCCTGTGGCAAAGGCGTTTGAGAAGATCATTAAGGAAAAAATGGCTGTTAAAAGTGTTAATTGTTTCATCTCTGAAACCTCCTTTATTTTGTTTTTTGTCTATATTTAAATCCAAGGAATGTGCCAACTGTAATTTGTTAGTAATAACAATAAGTTATTAGTTGTGAATGGTGGCATCCAGTCGACGAAATCAGTATTTGCTCGACAAATTTGTCGATGCCATAGGGTTTACGGTACGTAGTTCCATGCTTACTCTATAACTGTTAATGAGTTCTTTTTCCTTTTCCTTTGCTGGCGTGTCGCTCTTCATCTTAAAGGAGGTGGAAAAAAATGTCTCAGACTCATAGGGGTAAAAATGGACCAGATTTATAATGATGCCTTGGATCTTCACAGGAAACTGAGGGGAAAAATTGAGGTAAGAGCAAAGGCCGAGATTAAAAATTTACGTGATTTGAGCCTTCTCTACTCTCCTGGTGTAGCTGCACCATGCAGGGCTATTAAAAGGGATTTGGAAGAAGTCTGGAACTATACGATAAAGGCAAATACAGTAGGTATCGTAACTGATGGTTCTGCCGTACTTGGATTAGGAGATATTGGTCCAGAGGCTTCTCTCCCTGTGATGGAGGGAAAGGCCATGCTTTTTAAAAGATTTGCCAATATAGACGCCTTTCCAATTTGCTTGGCCACGAAAGATCCGGAAGAGATCGTAGAGACTGTCAGAAGGATTTGCCCTGTTTTTGGAGGCATCAACCTTGAGGATATAGCTGCTCCACGTTGTTTTTTAGTAGAAGAGGCCCTGCAAGACCTTGGCATCCCTGTATTTCATGACGATCAACATGGAACTGCCATAGTGGTCCTTGCGGCCCTCATGAACGCTGTAAAATGTCTTGGAAAGAGCCTTGAAGACCTAAAAGTCGTAATCTGCGGTGCTGGAGCCGCAGGTATTGCAATTGCAAGATTGTTGAGGTGTGTGGGCCATGAAGGTACATCGTGTATTACGGTCAAAGAAGTAATATGTGTAGATAGTAAGGGCATTATTCATAGGGACAGAGAAGATTTGAATAGGCCCAAGGAGGAGATCTTGATGTACACAAATCCCCGTAATATTAAAGGTGGATTAGAAGAGGCCCTGAGTGGAGCAGACTGTTTTATTGGGGTGAGCAAAGGAAATATTCTGGATAAGAGTCTGATATCCAAGATGAATCACGATCCAATTGTCTTTGCCCTGGCAAATCCTGATCCAGAGATCAACCCTAAAGATGCGCTTGAGGCTGGAGCAGCAATCGTTGCCACAGGAAGGAGTGATTTTCCCAATCAGGTCAATAATGTTTTGGGATTTCCAGGAATATTTAGAGGGGCATTAGATGCAAGGGCAAAGCGTATAACGAATGAGATGAAATTGGCAGCTTCAAAGGCGATTGCCGCATGCGTGGAAGATCCAACTCCAGATAGAATTATACCAAGTGTCCTAAATGAAGATATAGTAAAGATGGTATCAATTGCTGTTTTTCGTGCTGCTAACATGGGGGACCTGACAGAATAGGCCAACTGGTTGTCTCAAACATGCTAGACTGTTCCGCAGCTTAGCATTGCATCTGCCACCTTTAAAAATGCTCCGATATTGGCTCCTTTTTTATAGTTTACATAGCCATCATGTTCTCTTCCATATTTGACAATTGTCGCATGTATGTCTGCCATGATTTCTTTTAGTCTCAGGTCTAACTCCTCCTCTGTCCAGGAAAGTCTCATACTGTTTTGGGTCAACTCCAATCCTGAGACTGCCACACCTCCAGCATTTGCGGCCTTACCAGGTATGAAAACGCGTTTTGAGGCCATAATTGTGTGAACTGCCTCAGGCGTACACGGAATATTTGCGCCCTCTAGAAAGAATCTACAGCCATTCATTATTAAAGTCTTTGCATCAGAGTCACTAATTTCATTTTGAATGGCACATGGAAGGGCGATATCACAGGGTACAGCCCAAGGCTTTTTGCCGGAAAAGTATCTTAGACCTCTGTCTTTAGCGAACTGAGATATCCTTCCCCTCTTTTCAAACTTGAGTATCTTTAATTCCTCTACGTCCTTTTCTGCTAGGCCTTTTGGGGCATATACAAACCCTGAAGAATCAGAAACAGTGATTACATTTGCACCTTTGTTAACCAATTTTTCAATGGCATGTATTGCCACATTACCCGCCCCTGAAACAGCCACGGATTTTCCTTCAAGTCGTTGGTTTTGTTCTTTAAGTACAAATTCAAGCATATAGGCGCATCCGTATCCTGTGGCCTCTTTTCTAATGAGACTCCCTCCAAAAGACACTCCCTTTCCGGTGAGGGCACCTGAAAATTCGTTTTTTATCTTTTTATATTGACCGAACATGTAGCTTATTTCTCGCTCTCCTACCCCAATATCTCCTGCAGGAATATCAAGATTGGGGCCAATATAGCGACTGAGCTCAGTCATGTATTGCTGGCAAAATTTCATTATTTCACGGTCTGATTTCCCTTTTGGATTAAAGTTGGCACCTCCCTTTGCACCACCCATAGGTAGGCCAGTAAGGCTGTTTTTGAAGGTCTGCTCAAAGGCAAGGGCTTTAAGCACACTGAGTCTGAGAGGGGCTCTAAAACGTATCCCTCCTTTATAAGGACCAATGGCATTACTGTGCTGGATCCTGTAGCCTCTATTAGTGTGTATTACACCTTGATCATCCTCCCATGTCACCCTAAATATTATGATCCTGTCGGCCTCTGTGAGCCGCTCAAAAATGCGTTTTTCTCGGTAAATAGGGTTCTTGTCCATAAAAGGGATGATGTCTTGCGCCACTTCAAAGACTGCTTGGTGAAATTCCCTATCACCAGGGTGTCTTTCTTTGATGCCCTTAATGAATGTATGTAGCCCCTCGGACAGGCATACAGCAGCCATTTTATCTCCTTAGTGTTGGTCCCTAAAACCCTCACGTATAACAGTGAATTCGCCTGTTTCAGTATTTAGATCATAGATGTTGAAGTTGGTCTTGGGATCTATTCCAGGATAGTGTATTGCAAGATTCATAGAGGCAGATCCTTTTGGTCCGCTGACGATTCTATGAAAGACACCCCCTTGGCCAGGAAAGGAGGGCTGGACCATCATAAATTAGCTGACTTTGGTGCCAGATCTCGTTAGGACTTACTTTAAAATATTCAATTTTACCGTGTTTTTTAGTGTAGAGTTCTACATGTCTTGTCCCGTAAAGGACCACTAAATTGTCGTCCTGGTTTGGATGCATATACCAGGGGCTTTCGACATCTCCCACAGGACCTGGAGACATAGCTCCAGCTTCATGAATCACCCTATCTATGGCACTGATTTCTTTGAAGGCTGACCGTGGGACCAGGTCAAAATAGACACCAGGGGTCCGCCTAAATTGGTAGAGAAGAATAATCTTATATAGGCCTGGGACTTCTTTTAAAACTTTTACTTTAATCGCCATATTTAACTCAACATTTCTTACTTAAACTTTGCAGGAAGCATTTCAGGGATTAGCATTTCTCTAGCTATTCTGAGAAAATATGCATCGGTCATACCCGCGATAAAGTCTCTTACCTTTTCTTCTGGTTTGGTGGAATCCATGTAGCGGGTGTTCATACCGTTTAAGAAATCACAGACTATGGGGCTACTTTTATTGAATGTTTTGACATCCTCCAAAAGACGTTCAAATAGGTATTGAAACAGATTTTCAATCTTTTTTGCCTGGGTCTTTATAAGGGGATTGAGATATATTCTCTCCATATTGAAAGCACGTAGGATTTTCAAGATTTCTGAAACTTCTTTACTAAAGGAGATAGTGTCCCTGTCAAAGCTGTTTTGGATGAGGTCTTCCACCAGGTTATAAACAATTTTTCCATTTGTATCACCAAGGCGATCCCTACATTCTTTTGGTATATCTTTTCTATCAATAAGGCCAAGACGAATTGCATCTTCTATATCTCGCCCTATATAACTTATAACATCGGTCATTCTAACAAGACATGCCTCTAGAGTTGTTGGGACGAAATCTTTTTGAGGATTCTGCTCCTTTTCTTCCATTTCTTTTAAGAGGTCGCTGAAGGTCTTTCCCCGTATTGGGCTGATTTCTCTTTGGTGCCTTTCTCCATCATGGCATAAAATTCCATCGAGTACCTGTAAGGTTAGATTCAATCCTCTTCCTTTACGTTCTACATCTCTCAGAAATCTTACCCCCTGACAACTGTGGACGAAGTATCCTATTCCATGGGAATGACAGATTTTAGACAGATACTGTTCTCCATCATGACCAAATGGAGGATGGCCAATGTCATGTCCTAGGCTTATGGCCTCTATGAGATCGACGTTAAGCCCTAAGAATCTCCCAATACTCCTTGAAATCCGTGAAACTATCTGTACATGCAAGACCCTGTGAGTAATGTGATCGTTTGGAATTAGGGAAAAGACCTGTGTTTTGTCTATATAACGAGTGTATGCCAATGAGTGGAGTATTCGGTCTGTATCTATTGAAAAGGCTGTCCTGTGGTCTTGCTTGACGGTTTCTTCATCCCGTTCTCTCTGGGCATTGAGGCTGAGGGTTGCAAAGGGTGAAAGTCTTTTCTTTTCTTCGGCTTCAAGCCTTTTTTTCCAGAGTTGGACATCCATGTAAATTTCCTTCCAAGGAATCTATGAGAGATTTCCTGTAATAGACAAATAATTACACGACATTTAGGAAAAGAAGATGATATTTTAGATTATATTATTATTAATCCTTGCTGCCAACTTTATACTTTAAAAACAATGAAAAATGTTTTGGCGATGTTTTTTCTTTTAATGACAATTTCTTGAATATAATATCTTTCTTGAAAAACTTGTTTTAGTTAAAATGTGTTATGAGCTAGATTCTTCAATTCTAAGTCACTTCACCAAAATGTTGGATCTTTTTTGCAAAATGTGGGCTAACTATTAGGCAATTTTGGAACCAGATCGAGGAGAAAATCGAGGAATGAAATATAAGGATCTTTATAAAAGAGAAAAAAAGATCAATGAGATCACAATCAGTCTAAATCAGGCTGAAAATTTAATGGAAATAATGTCTCATTTGAAAGATCAGTTACTTGAGGTCTTTGATTGCGAGAGAATAACTGTGTATGCAGTAGATGTAGCCACAAAGGAATTATTTTCTTACTTTAAAACAGGACGTACTCCCGACGAAATTCGGGTTCCATTGAATAAAATGAGTATTGCAGGTTATGTGGCCACTACTGGAAAAATAATAAATATAAAAGATGTTTACCAAAATAACTATCAAATCGACTACCCGGGTCTACACTTTGATGCCAGTTGGGATTTGGAATCTGGTTTCAGGACAAGGTCTGTACTGGCCGCCCCACTTGTAATCAAAGAAAAGTACCTTCAGGGGGTAGTTCAATTACTAAATAAAAGATCTCATTTAGGATTTTCCGATGAAGATGTTAATTTATTAAAACATATTTCTAAAGGGTTAGCCGTAGCAATATACAATCAAAAGAGAATTCATCGAAAGATTAATAAGTTTGACTATTTATTGCAAAAAAATATTATTAGTTGTGATGAGCTTAATAGGGCAATAGCTCTAGCTCGTAGCAATACTGATGCGATTAAAAAAGACGTAAGTTATGTATTATTACATGAATTTGGAGTTGATAAAAGTGAGTTGGGAAAGGCACTTTCTAGATTTTATGATACGGAATTTATAGAGTTTTCAGATCAAATCATCATATCATCAGAATTGCTACAGGGCCTTAATGTAAAATATTTGAAAAAACGATTCTGGATACCTCTTAAAAAAGAGGGGAAAACAGTAACCGTATTGGTTGACGACCCTTTTGATCTAGAAAAGAGAAATGAGATCAGATGTGCTGGCCTTGGCAGGGACATAAAACTAGTCGTTGGCATACGAGAGGATATTCTGCGTTTTATCGAATGCAGTGCTGGAGACGTTCCATCTTTTGAAAGATCTTCCATTGATTCCTTTTTAGAAGAGATGGATGAAGGAGGAATTGAATTTGAAAGCGATAATACGCCGTCTGAGGAAGATTTATTAAATGAAGACGCCCCAGCCGTGGTAAAACTCGTTACCAGGATCATAAAAGATGCCTATGATCAAGGCGTTTCTGATATTCATATTGAGCCTTATCCTGGAAAAATGCCAACAGAAGTGCGGTTTCGTAGAGATGGCGTCTGTTATAAATATCTTGATATACCATCGACGCATACAAGGGCAGTGGTGAACCGGATTAAAATAATGAGTAATTTGGACATTTCAGAGAAGCGTCTTCCTCAGTCTGGGAAGATCAAACTCAGGTATGGTTCAAAAGATATAGAGCTTCGAGTAGAAATAACACCAACAGTATGTGGTCTTGAAGACGCAGTCATGCGAATCTTGAGTGCAGGAAAGCCTATTCCACTGGAAAAAATGAATTTTTCGCCAAGAAACTTGGAAAAGTTGTTGAATATAATTCAAAAACCCTATGGAATAATTCTCGTTGTCGGGCCTACTGGCAGTGGAAAGACTACAACTCTCCATTCAATTCTTGGTCATCTCAATAAACCTGAGAAAAAGATATGGACCGCAGAGGACCCTGTAGAGATTACCCAGCATGGTCTTAGACAAGTGCAGGTAAAGCCACAGATTGGATACACGTTTGCTGCTGCAATGCGATCCTTTCTAAGGGGTGATCCAGATATCATTATGGTGGGAGAAATGAGAGATGAGGAGACTGCCCATATCGCGCTTGAGGCATCTTTAACAGGGCATTTGGTTTTGTCCACTCTACACACTAACTCCGCTCCAGAAACCATTACCCGTCTCCTGGATATGGGAGTAAATACACTAAATTTTGCAGACGCAATCCTTGGAATATTGGCTCAAAGATTAGTTAGGACCCTGTGTCCATCTTGTAAGCGTCCCTATCATCCAACTAAAGAAGAATTTGCGCTCATAAAGGCTGAATATGGCCATGACTATTTTGATGAGTTAGACATATCATATGATGATGATTTTAGACTGATGGGGGCAGGGGGCTGTCCAAAATGCAACAACACTGGTTATAGAGGCAGGATCGCCATCCACGAACTTTTGGTAGGATCAAGAGAGATAAAGAGACTCATTGTAGAAAAGGCCCCAGTGGAAAGGCTTCTAGAGCAAGGAATTAAAGAAGGAATGCGTACCTTAAAGCAAGATGGAATCTATAAGATTATTCAAGGTTACACTGATATGGTAAATGTTCGAAAGGTCTGCCTTGTTTAGTCAGGGTATTGTAAACGTATGGACTTGAGGATTTCTAGGCACTCGAAAAAGGCATCTATCATTTCAGGATCAAATTGTTTACCAGCCTCTGTCCTCATGACGTTTAGCACTTTTTCTTCATCCCATTGGTCTTTGTAACACCTCTTAGAGCTCAAGGCGTCGTATACATCGGCTATGGCAACTATTCTAGCGAATACAGGGATTTCTGAGCCTTTTTTACCAATTGGTCTACCATAGGAATCTACGCGATCGTGTGGATATTTTTCGGTCTTCGGATCAATATGTCCTGGATAGCCTCTGCCGTCCCACCTTTCGTGATGATTTAATGAAATCTCATAGGCTGCTTCATCAAACTCAGACCATTTGTCCAAGAAAAGCTTTGCCCCGAAGTAGGTGTGTTTTTTTATCTGTTCATACTCCTTCTCAGTCAGTTTAGCAGGTTTCTTGAGTATCCTGTCTGATATTGCTATCTTACCTACATCGTGGAGCATGGCCGCCATTCTCAAGATATCTTTTTTGCGCTGTATTTCCTGGTAGTTCATTCCTTGTTTCAAGGCCCATTGCTCAAATATTTCGATTGAATAGGCTCCAACCCTGTTTACATGCGCCCCTGTCTCTGTTGGATCATGGAGTTCAGCCATCTTTATCATTCTGAGAATCATCTCCCTAGTCAGCATGGAACGTTCCACAGCAACCGCAGCATTCATTGCAAAGTGTAAAACTAATTGTTCTTCTTCCATAGAGAATTGTCGAATTTGCCCTGTCTCGTCCTTGGCGTTTATGAGTTGTAAGACTCCAATCACTTCATTCCTATATGTCTTCAATGGAAAACTAAGAACAGAGACTGTCCTGTAATTACTCAGCTTGTCGTATTCTGGATTGAACCTAAAAGGATGAGTGGCACTAATTGAATATGCATCTTTTATGTTTACAGTTTTACCTGTAGCAGCCACATACCCAGAGATCGTTTGATTGTTAATTGGAATAGAAAAACTAGAATAAATTAATTTTTTGTTAACTCCTAGCCTTTTTTGTATTGTATCATTTTGTGTGTATTTAATCTTTAAGTTGTCACCTTCTTTTATGTATATTGATCCAGCGTCAGAATTTGTAAGCAGTCTGGCCTCTGTTAGGATTCGTTCAAGGAGGACGTCAAGGTCCTTGATATAAGAGATTTCATGGGAAATTTTTATTACTGAATTTAAATCCTTATTTGTTTTATTCATTTTGGTATCGTATCAAAAATTCCACTGAACGCCCAGTTCAAACAGCTTTCTTTGCCAAGGCAATTGGGTAGCATCAGTTGGCTCAGTGAGCAAATACCTATATTGTTGGTCTGTGATATTCTCCAACCTGGTAAAAAATAGGGCTTTTTTGTCAAAAAGGCTCTTTTCAAGAGAGATGCTTAGAATAGTGAAATTGTCACCTACAGCACTGTTAGTGTGTCTTTGTTCTTTTTGATCTACATACCATACAGCACCCTGAATTCTCCAACCCTTTGGATGTACCCAGGTAAGTCGAGCTCCCACGTCATAATCTAGTCTCTCATAATCGGTTTTAGGCTTCAACTTTGTTACTCCAAAAGAAATAGATACAGAGGTCCTCTTGTTTAAAAGAGATTCAAGAGTGAGCCTAAAGGAGGTATCCTGTTCGTCCTTCCAGGAGAGGTTACTAAATGCCCATGGCATAAATTGATTGGGATAGCGCCTGTAGAGTTTGAAAATCTCCATTCGGGAAAATAGTTTTTTGCTCCAGATCCTATCCCACCCAAGACCATAAAACCATGACCATGTTCCAGGCGTTACACCACTAACCCTTGAAAAACCTGCAACTTCAATTGGTTGAAGGGTTCCACTCAAATAGTGAGGTTGGATTTCTTGAAAATAGGCCGTTCTTACAGTGTCTTTGATGCCGATTTTCTTAGAAATTCCTATGTGTGGTAATATCTCTTTTCGTTCCAAGGAAGAGCCATCAGAGGCTTGCCACACTCCATCCATGTTACAAACAGAAATGCCACTGTCAATTATTAAATTCTGAGATATCTTCCAAATATCTCTTATATATGCCCGAAACTCTCGCATGTGGTTTTTAATATTTGAAGAATTTAGTGCATTAACCATTAATATGCCAAACTTTCGAGAATGATTGAAAAATTCCGATACAAATAAGTCTTCTAGTGCCCCTCCTATTGAAAGTCTGTGGTTATTTACTCTCAGAAACTGTATTGCCTCGCCTCTTATGCCCTTTCTATAAAAATCAAGGCTGGATCTGGTGATCAACGAGGTTGGGCCAAACCCTGAAAGGATGATTGTATCACTTGATTCGTCTAGACCGTTAGTATCCAAGCCATCTATTTGTAAGGATAAAAGTAAATCATTTCCAGGTGCCTGTCTCCAATGATAACCAATCTGCCCTTGCCAATAGTCCCCGTGCACCACATGATGGTTTGGGCTGGCATAGCCATTTTGCAAGATACTTAGATCTTCTTCATTTCTGTGTCCCGCAAGGCCTTCAAACAAGAATTGATGCTGACGAGAGACAGCGTACTTAATTCTTATTAAGGTGTTTTCTCCACGATTTCCTGTTTCAGTCTTTGGACCATCTGTAGTAAAATAGTTGGCGTCTACAAATACTGCCATCTTACCCTGGCCACCCTGGAGAAAGGCCCTAGTTTTAACTGTCTCGTCAGTTCCTATATCCACTAGGCTACTCCCTCTGAAAGAGGGTTGTTCCAGCAGTTCCTGATAATCTGTATAGGTGATGAAAGTGTTGGCGTTTACAGGCTGTAATAAATGTGCCCGTTTGACATCTCCTAGGGTGTCTGCTCCCACTTGTCTGAGGTGGACTGACTCTGAAGCCCTGAATAGATAGGCGCTGCTATTGGTGGGGTCATTCCATACTGCCCAATCGCCAATGGCTTTTGCCCACTCATGGAGGCCCATAAAGGCAAGAGACCAGGCAAGGCTTATATTTTTTAATGCCCTATCTTGATCTAGTAAGAATCTGGAACGCGTAGTCAAACGGTTATCGTTTAGGTCAATTGCTTTTTGTAGGGCCAAAATACCTTCTCCTGCCCTGTATTGATCAGTGAATATGGTAGCAAGATAGAGATAAGGAGTTGGGTCAAGTGGATCTAATTCTATTGCTCGCCTCAATTCCACCTCAGCCTCTTTTCTTTCTCCAAGTCCATGTGTGCCTTGCCAAGGTAATAATGTGGGTATGCAGAAAGGGGTTCTAGAAGACATGCCCGTTCCATGCTCTCTAAACCTTCATTAGTTTTTCCCTGGTAATAGAGGGCGAGTCCAAGACCTAGATGGGCAGAAGCAAGATCTGGACGCATGCTCAAGGCCTTTTTGAAGTATTTTGCTGCCTTGACCGAATCAAGCTTTATAAGACAAATATATCCTTTTTGTAGGTAAATCCTAGGGTCAGCACTAGCGTCAAAATTATTGAGGAGTGATTCTGCTTCCTCTATCCTATCTAGTCCTAAAAAGAGTTCAACTGTCCTTAACAATGCAGGTATGGAATGTGGATCAATTTTTAATGCCTGTTTAGCTTCCACTAGGGCCTCATCCAGTTTGCCAAAAGATTGGAGGATGGTCGCCTTTGCAACGTGTACTGCTGCAGGCAGTTTAGATAGCTCCTCAGCCTTTTGAACTGTGGCAAGTGCTTCATTAGCCCTATTCCTTATGAGAAGATCTAGAGCTGTTTTTGCCATGGCAATAGCCTTTGCCTCACTGCCTTTGGCGGTTAAATCAGATGGGCCTGTGATTTTAGGAGTAAGGAGTAACCACTGTACAGAGTCTTCTGGATTGAGAATTTTTACTATATCAGGTCCTTTTCCTTTTATTATTGTGGCCATCTGTCCCCTTTTTATTATGCCTTCTCCAAGTTCATTGGAACATCGAACTGTCCCCTCGAGTACCACAACCTGTGTGTCCCCAGTTTTATCAGCAACGGTTACGGCCATTTCTGTTCCTCTTATACTTGCGGTAACGACTGGAGTTTCAAATATCGGTTTTGGTACCCTTCGTTTGTTTCTGAACCAAAGAGAGCCTCTATGGAGTTGATAAACACCTTTATTTGAAATGTCTGTATCTGGAATTGGGCCTGCCTGTTTGAGACAAAAAATTGATCTTTGACGTAGACGTATTTGAGATCCATCTCTTAAGAGAATGGCAGCTTCACTGTCTTTGGAAACCCTAAGGCAGATGCCCTGAGTCAACTCCTGATGTAATTTTATTGCGTTCCAACTCGTGCCCCGATCATATGATGCCTCTAATGTCCCTTTAATCCAAACCACTTCGCCTGCCTTGATTCCCGCCCATGCTGTATTACAGATAAGGAATGAAGGGAGGAGGTAATTGAAGATTAATTGAATTGCCCATTTCATTATCTTGCTCCCAACTCATTATTTAGTTTTCATGGTCCAGATACCATCCCATGTCTTTGGCGGGTTTTTTAATAGAATTTCACACCTTGAAAAAAAGAGTTTCGATGGGCCATCATTTGGTTTAATGGTCAAAATTTCTTGAAATGCCTCCAAGGCCTTAGACCAATTTCCTTTTCTGTAATATTCCAATGCCTTATTAAATTTTGATAACAGAGTTGTGAGTTCGCTGTCTGCCTCCCCCTCTTTAATGAGTTCAAATATCCTAACAGGCAGTTTTTTACCCTTTACCCTAACAAGGTCCAGCTCCCTGAATAAAAATTTTTTGTCTACATATCGTTGGGTATTCTCTCCTATTATTATGGATGTCCCATACAATTTGTTCAATCCTTCGAGTCTTGATGCAAGATTGACTTCATCTCCGATAACTGTGTAATCGAATCTCCTATGGGAACCAAAATTGCCAATGACCATCTGTCCTGTATTAATTCCTATGCCGATTTTAGGGCGTTTGAGGCCTCGTTTTTCCCAGATACTACCCACCATCTCAAGGCATGAAAGCATTTCTAGAGCTGTTTTACAAGCACGGTAAGCATGATCATCACGTGGAACAGGGGCACCGAATACAGCCATTATTGCATCCCCTATGTATTTGTCTAAAAGGCCGTGATTTTTAAATACGCGTTCTGTCATATGGTCCAAATAATTGTTAAGGAGATATACGAGTTGCTCTGGGTCGAGTGTTTCAGAAAGAGATGTAAACCCCCTAATATCGGCAAAGAGCACTGTAAGTTCTGTTTTATGACCACCTAGATGCAACAGCTGGGGATTTTTGAGAATTTCTTCTATCACAGCTCGAGGTACATACCTATCGAAGGCCCGTCGTATTTCTTTCTTTTCTTCAAAAGTAAGAAGATAACCAGATAAGCCCCACCACAATCCGCCAAATATTGTGGCTAAAAGGGCAACACCTATATTAAGGACGAGTCCTTTATAGAAAAAAAGACTGACGGACGTGAATATCATAGTGCAGATCAGTGCAGCCACAGTGCCTGTGAGCATTAAAGGGTATCTTCTGACGAACAAAGGGACCAATGCAATTAGAGCGTATATGAACTTAAGCCATTTGAAATCTATTTCTCTTAAAGGGAAACCTGATAAGATGGTATTTAGTGCGTTGGCGTGGATTTCCACTCCAAACATAGCCTTTTTGCTGAATCTAAAGAATGGAGTGGGGAATGCATCTACTGCACCTCTTGAGACTTCAACTGCTGCTTCTGAGGCAAATCCAACAAATACAATCTTATCTTTGAAAAAATTTTTAGGAAGAAATTCTTCCATATTTAGGGCCTGATAATAGGATACGGTTTTTATGACACCCGAAGGCCCGGAAAAATCGATTAAAAAAGGATTTTTTTCTGGGTTGTAGTTGGTAGATCTATTTTTAATTGATTTTTTCTGTTGGAAGTAAGTTGCATAAGCAAGTGAAGGATATTCAGAAATAAACAACCTTCCATGGCGTATAATTCCGTCTGGATCAGGGAAAAAGTTTACCAATCCAGTTTGAGCACTTGCTCTTGACAGTATCTCCAATGGATCAGTAAAGAATATTTGCGTATAACCTTCTCGTTGGACTTGGGTAATGCTTGCTCCTAAAATGACATTTCCAGCATAAGCTAGGTCCTGTGCAAAGGTTTTATCATCATTGGGGTACCTAGATGGTTCTGTGAACATGATATCAAAGGCAATTACCTTGGCACCTGCCTTTTTTAATTTCCGTACAAGTCTTCCATGCAAACTCCGTGGCCAAGGCCATTGCCTTCCCAAGTATTGAAATGACGGTTCGTCAATGGCGACTATGACAATATCTCTAGGTGGAGATTTTATACCTCTAAGGGTGAAAAGAAGATCGATCCAAGCCAGATTGGTGATTTCCCCAAGTTTTGTGGTCGGTGCAAATATCAATGTTATGATTGGAACGAGGATCCCTATCTTTAAATATATTAATCTCTTGAGAGACCAGTGAGTTAGCTGAATAGCCATACTTCATTGCTGCTCAGGAAATGGACCTGACGATTTTAGAAGGTCTTTAAGCCAAGAAATCGTTTCGATGAAATTTGACAGCTGTGTTGAGAGGAGTGACAGGAAGGCCATGTCTCGTTGACTAAATCTTCTCAGAGGGCCTTTGTTGTTTACTGCCTCTATAACACCAACTACCTGTCTATTGTGATATAAAGGTACTGCAACCAATGATTCTGTAGTAAATTGTGTACTCTTGTCTATCAAATTACAAAATCGTTTATCATGACAGACGTCATTGACTACAGCTGGCCTTTTGTTGGCATAGACCCAGCCAGCAACGCCCTTGTCCCATGGTATGGACAGCCCTTTTAAAGCGTCTTTTTGGGGGCCAGTACCAATAGCAAAGACAAGGGATTTTTTTTGGTAATCTGCAATAAGGATTGAACTTGCCTCACATTGGATAGTCTCATTCACTATCTCAAGGATGTGGGAAAAGATTTTGGGTATTTGTCTAATATTCCCCAACATCATGGCAGTGAGAAGGAGAGTAGAGCAATCCTCATGTGTTAAGAGTTGGCATAAGTCCTGTGGCAGAATTTGTGCCTTTAAATTTTTTCTAAGGTTAGAAACCGAAATAAAGCCTATTTTTACTAGTAAGTCTCCAATGGATGCCTTACCTGAATTTTCTTCAAGCCAGTCAAAGAGGTGATAGACAATAGGAATATTGTCTTTAGTGTTTTGGTTTAACGTCTTTGAAGCCAAAGAATTTTTTTGATCGAGAGTAATATCTATATTATTTGTGGCTATAAGGCTCATATCTTCCAATAATTCTCCGATCTTTTCCCATTGGCTGTTTATTTTAGAGCTATTGACTATTAAATTGGCTATTATGCTTTCAATATATGGATTTCTAGCTACTGGAAATAAGTAATTTATATATTGATACATTGATCCAAGTTTTTTTAAGCGAGGAATGACCGTTTGTTCAAAAAAGGGAAATGTCTCTTTTCTCATTTCATCCACAGATTTAAAGCAGTTAATTCCTCTTCGGGACAATTCATTGATTCCCTCTATTTCATATGCCTCTTGAAGTTCTTCCAAGAGGTGTGAAAGGTGATCTAAATAATTTGGATCAGCCATTTGGGCCAGAAGGTCTGCGCTCGCCACCATTGATGCCACGACATTTTCAATATACCTGAGTTTCTTTGACGGCCTCGGGGGAATCTTGATATCTGTCAAAAGAATCATTTCAGGTACTATTATTTTTGACCTTTCAGACCAATTTTTGCTATTTAGATATTTCAATGCAATTTTTGTTGAGCGAACCTCGTGAGTGAATGAATATTTGCCGCCTTTTCCAATCTGATCTCCCTTATCTTTTAGGTATCCAGCGTCGTGAAATAGGCATGCAGCCATTCCGCAGAGAAATAGCTCTAACGAAATCGGCTCCTTTCCAGTCTTATGCCATCCTGCAACCATGTACGAAGTTGCAAGGGCTACCTCTTCGACGTGATGAAGGGTATGATAGCCTACCTGGCATGCCTCGTATTCTGGCCATCTGCCCTCATAGAGATCTTTTACATCATTATAGAGCTCAAAGAGTCGCTTTGGACATCTTCCGTATATGGACTTGGTGATGCTTGATACCTGTTCAATAGCCATGACTTCCTAAAGTTGCTACAAGTTTGGTGAAAAGTAAATCAACGTCCCTTTGACCTTAGATTTAGTTTGGAACAAAAAATAAAGTCTGCTTGCCAGCTGGAGAAGAGCTGTAAAAGATGACATCATTCCAACCATCCTCATTTTGGTCTTGGATTTTGAAGGCAAGTCCGTCCTTAATTTTATTTTGTTGATACCAGTCAAGCTCATCTTTGGAAAAGTCTTCTATAGGGGTAAATGAGTAATCAGGACGCCATAGTCCCGCATCAGCAGCTCTTAAGTCAATTAAACCGGTGTCCCTATCAATAGAATATTGCCCTGGGAAAAATTCTTCTAAAAGCTCTATCAACGATTCGAATGCAACAAATGCCGGTGGTAATGATTGAACAGTGCCGTCAGCATATCTGACTAGGATTGAAAAGGCCTGAGATGTGATGTCTGGTTGTGGTATATCAAAGCTTACCAGCCCAGTACTGAAGTTGTTTTCCTTGATTGTATGCCATCCAACAAATGTTGAATAACTTTTTCCATTGTTATCATGGACTACGATGCGACCGTCTCTAGTAAAATTGGCATTGAGGCCAAGACTGGCAAATTCTGCTGCAAGCTGGATGGGGTCATAGGGTGATGGTGCAATGTGCATGGCAAAGTTATTAGAAACATTAATTTTTGTATCATCAGGGAGATTAAGAACTCCTACTGGCACCAAAGGCGTCATGATATTTACATCTATTAAACCCATTACCAGGCCTTTATGGTTGTCCAACTGAGCATTGATAATGCCAGTTATAGGATCCACTGAGAGTTTTTTAGGCTCAAGGCCCATATTTTCACCAACAAGTTGGGAGGCACTCTTTATTGTTCCTTTTTCATCAATAAACAGTCCTTTGCCTGCATCTAATGATTCTTCAAGCGAGGATTCAATCTTATTGGTCAGCTCAGAGCTCAAACCGAGGGAGTCGAGTTTATTTTTTATCTTATTGCTAGGAATTCTGTGTAAGGCCACCACAGGTATACCAGTTTCCTTTATCACAGTCTTTAAAAAAACTGGATGATTTTTAAAGAATTCTTGAGTTGTTTCAGGGTGTTGTGCCAACTCCTTTATCTCTCCTAAAGAAACTCCCTTTTCCCGTGCAATATCATCGATACCGGCTAGAAGGAGTTGGCCTTCAACCACCCCTGCCTCATTTACTATGTCTATGGTCAGAGGTATATTGTGGTCGATCATTGTCTGAGATAGTTTTCCGCTTGACTGGGCAAGACTTTTTACAGAGGATAAAGTAACGTTTTCTGGTTTTTGGATGAGTTGGGCTAGGCGTTCTACCTGGCGTTCTAGGATAGTTTTTAGGCCTCTTCTTGCTGAGGTTGCAATTTGTTGTTTCACCTCATCTTTTACATTGGCTGCCTGAGTTAGTAGCCTGTCAAGTTGTCTAGAGGCAGAATCAATTATCTGTAGTATTGAAGAGATGGTTAAATCCTCAGCCATTAATGCAGAAACTGCCTGATCCAAGACTCGGGATACTTCTTGAGGTGCTTTTGATGCAGGCGATACCTTAATTGTTAAGGCGTTAGCTCCTCTTGTACCTTCATTGTCTTGGGCTTCAACACTAATGGTGTAATTTCCAGTCTCTAAAAATGTATGAGTTATTGTAGAATTAGAGGAGCTTATTGGGGCTGATCCATCGCCAAATTGGTATGAAAAGGTGATGGGTTCGGTTCCATTAGTTGCATTTACTGAAATAGTTATCCTGAGGGGAGCAAAACCTTCAGGAGGATCAGCATTCAGTTTGAGATTTAATTCTTTTTGCCTAAATATGCGAACCTCGGCATTACATTCATGTTCACTTCCAAGTCCATCACTAAAACGATAGGTTGGGTGATAGGTTCCCTCATCATTATACGAATGCCTAATTATAGGAAGAAATGCTGGTTGTTGATTTCCATCTCCAAAATTCCAGACCCCCAAACTCCATGGTTGTGGTATTTCATCTGAGATACTTACTCTTAACTCAACCTCGAGAGGAGGTGGGCCAGAAGACGGATTTACTAAGATTTTACATGGGGCATCCTGTGCAATAGATGCGGAATATTTAGAAACTATAACCAAAAAGACAACCAAAAAAATAAGAAATTTAGTAAAATGCATGAAATATGCCTAATTTTAAGTAATTATATTTAGTAAATAATTTATTATTAAATTATAGTCAAGGACTTTTAGGTCTGAATATTTTCTTAATTTCAATTTAACGCTATTTCATTATTTAGCCTAGAAAAATAGGCTAGGTAGATTTTGGTCAGAGGTTTTCAGCTATTAAAATTAGCTAGCCAATTTATTGATGGGCACTAAAATCAATAGTGCCCCCATGGACTCAAAAGAAAACAAACGATATTACTCTTTGAGGTAATCTTTAGGGCAAAGAGTCAAGTTTTAGTTTTAATCCTTCTTCACCATAAGGCATTTAATGCGCATTAGCGGGGTGTGAGGTAACCTTCATATTTAGATCACCAGAAGGGTCACTTCCTAGTCTATTTATTGTCAATTAAGCCATTGACATCTGTCATGTGGATTCTTAGCTTTTCTTCGAAAATAACATATTGAAACTAAATACTTTTTAGGAGGTTTAAAATATGCAGTTTGAAAAATTTACTCTTAAGTCGCAAGAAGCCCTTCAGAGTGCACAGGCTCTGTGCTCTCAGCTACAGCACCAACAAATTGAGCCTGAGCATCTTTTGAAGGTTCTCATAGAACAGGACGATGGAATAGTGCCATCCATACTTAAAAAGCTTGGAGTAGAGGTCGAGGCAGTAAAAGCCGAGATGGATGAGGCCCTGCGGGCGTATCCTAAGGTGAGTGGGGCTGGAGTTCAGGTCTACTTGTCTCCGAGCCTCAATCAGATACTCCAAAATGCCTTTGCGGTTGCCTCAAATATGAAGGATGAATACGTCAGCCAAGAGCACATACTTCTTGCTCTACTCGATGCCGGACACACAAAGGCAGCCCAGGCCCTGACATCTCGTGGAGTCACAAAAGATGCAGTGTTAAAGGCCTTAACCTCTATTAGAGGGAGTCAAAGAATTACTGATCCAAATCCTGAGGACAAATATCAGGCCCTTGAAAAGTATGGTAAGGACCTTACAGCCCTGGCGCGTCAGGGAAAATTAGACCCGGTTATTGGACGAGATGATGAGATTAGACGGGTGATTCAGGTACTGTCTAGGCGTACCAAAAATAACCCGGTTCTCATTGGTGAGCCAGGAGTCGGTAAGACAGCTATCGTAGAAGGGCTTGCCCAAAGGATAGTATCTGGAGATATTCCGGAGACCTTGAGAGACCGCAGAATTGTTGCCCTAGACATGGGAGCTCTCATAGCAGGCGCCAAGTTTAGGGGCGAATTTGAAGACAGGTTAAAGGCTGTCTTAAAGGAAGTGGCTGAAAAACAAGGTGAAATCATATTGTTCATTGACGAGATTCATACGTTGGTTGGTGCTGGAGCTTCTCAGGGGGCAATGGATGCCTCGAATATGTTGAAGCCTGCATTGGCCAGGGGAGAACTCCATTGTATAGGAGCTACCACCATCGATGAATACAGGAAATATATTGAAAAGGATGCTGCCCTTGAAAGGCGCTTTCAGCCTGTACTCGTAGAAGAACCCAGTGTAGAAGATACCATTGCGATCTTAAGAGGACTCAAAGAAAAATACGAAGTTCATCACGGAGTTAGGATAAAGGATTCGGCTATTGTGGCCGCAGCAACTCTTTCTCATAGATACATTACTGATAGGTTTCTCCCTGATAAGGCCATTGATCTAATTGACGAGGCAGCTGCAAAATTGAGGATAGAGATAGATAGTCTTCCTTCTGATATAGACGAGATCGAAAGGAAGATCATGCAACTGGAGATTGAGAGGGAGGCCCTCAAGAAAGAGAGTGATCCTGCCTCTAAGGATAGGCTTGAAAAAATAGAAAAAGAACTTGCAGATCTCAGAGAAGAGAGCGATGCCCTCAAGGCCAGATGGAGCCAGGAAAAGGGCATCATACAGAAGATTAGAGACATAAAGGAGCGTATTGATCAACTGAGGATAGAGGCTGAGAGGTTCCAGAGGGAAGGCGATCTCAATAAGGTGGCAGAGATACTCTATGGCGAGATTCCAAAACTTCAGAAAGAACTGGAGCAGGAGCAGCACAGACTTGCTGAGATTCAACAGGATGGAAAGAGCATGTTGAAAGAGGAAGTGGATGCCGAAGACATTGCTGCAATTATCTCTAAGTGGACTGGTATCCCTGTAAGCAAACTACTCGAGGGTGAGCGAGAAAAATTAGTGCACATGGAGGATCGTCTAAGCCAGCGTGTGGTCGGACAGCACGAGGCAATTGTGGCCGTATCAAACGCGGTCAGAAGGGCAAGGGCAGGGCTCCAGGATCCAAATAGACCTATTGGCTCCTTTATTTTCCTTGGCCCCACAGGGGTTGGTAAGACAGAGCTTGCGAGAGCCCTTGCAGAATTTATGTTCGATACCGAACAGGCAATGATCAGGATCGACATGAGCGAATTCATGGAAAAACACGCTGTTGCACGCCTCATAGGTGCTCCGCCAGGCTATGTTGGATATGAGGAAGGCGGTTATTTAACAGAGGCAGTGCGCAGACGGCCCTATTCTGTGATCCTGTTTGATGAAATTGAAAAGGCACATCCAGATGTGTTCAATGTACTTCTTCAGATACTCGATGACGGACGCCTTACTGATGGTAAGGGCCGTACAGTAGACTTTAAGAATACCATAATTATTATGACATCGAATATTGGTAGCGATCTTATCCAGACTATTTCTGATAGGGAAGAGATGGAAAGAAGGGTCATGGAGGCCTTAAAGCTCCATTTCAGGCCCGAATTTTTAAATAGGGTAGATGATAAAATCATATTCCATGCACTTACCCGGGAAGATCTCAAGAAGATTGTTGATATTCAGATTCGCAATCTCAAAAAGCGTCTAAAAGAGCACAATTTTGATATAGAACTCACTGACCGGGTGAAGTCATGGCTTGCTGAAGTAGGATATGATCCAAACTATGGTGCAAGACCTCTTAAAAGGGCAATTCAGCGCTATATAGAAGACCCTCTGGCATTAAAGGTACTTGAAGGTAGTTTTAAAGAGGGGGATAAGATCATAGTTGACCTAGATGAAAATAACCATGTAGAATTCAGACATGCTGAATAATGACACTGTAGTATTATCTCTTTAGAAAAGAGGCTGGGAAACCAAAGGTTTCCTGGCCTCTTTTATTTTGGGAGTTTATATTTGGCTCTACCGCATATGGATATAAGTCTTTTGGCCACTGCAGGTATTATGATACTTGCAGCATACATAGGAGGCAGATTAGCCAATCTCATAGGTCTACCTAGAATTAGCGGTTATCTTTTTGCTGGAATATTACTGGGCGAAAACCTAGCCAATCTGGTCCCAAAACACGCAGTAGCAGTAGAGTTCTCTTGGATTACCAGCGTTGCCCTCTGTATTATTGGATACGGAATTGGAGGAAGTCTTGAATTTAAAAGGTTAGCCCGTCTTGGGAGTACAATATTTTGGATCACTTTTTTCCAGGCTATTGGAGCCTTGGTGTTTTCTACCATAGCAATTTACGTTGCACTTCGGCTTTTTGGGCCAAGTGAAATGCTCATGACAAATACGATTATTTCAATGAGCTTGACTGTGGGTGCCATCTGTGTTGCCACGGCACCAAGCTCTGTACTTGCAGTCATCTCTGAGACCGGTGCACGAGGTGTATATACAGATATCCTTTTAGGGGTAGTTGCGCTTGATGACGGTGTAACTCTTTTGATCTTTGCAGCAGTAATGGCATTGATTCAGGGAATATTAAGGCCTGAAGGCCTAAATTTACACACTTTGTTAGTACCATTGTGGGAAATAGTCGGTTCAATATCGATTGGCTGCCTGTTTGCCTTTTTGATGAGCAAGCTCCTAACAGGGATTTATGAAGAAGGGGCGATCTTGAAGGTGATTTTAGGGGCATTGATCTTGATAGCAGGTCTTTGTCCCCATATTCATTGCTCTCCGATTTTGGCAAGCATGAGCGTAGGTTGCTTTATAGTCAATTATGAAAAGAGACATAATCTTTTTTTTCAATCTACAGATCCCATTGAAAATGCCGTATTTGGACTTTTTTTCGCCCTTGCCGGTGCTCATATGGATTTTAGGGTCTTATCAAGTTTTTGGCATCTTTCACTGGTGATATTGGTGTTTAGATTCCTAGGAAAACAGTTTGGCGTATTCCTCGGTAGCTCAGTTAGTAAGACAGATGAACGAGTTAAGAAATATCTTGGGATTGGACTTTTCCCCCAAGCCGGTGTCTCCATTGGTCTTATACTAGTTGGTGCCCAATATTTTGATAGATGGATAGGGGAACTTTTGATTAATTTTGTAATTGGATCTGTTATCTTCAATGAAATTATATCTCCTCCTTTATTAAAATGGTGTCTTACTAAGGCTGGGGAAACTACGAGGTAATTATGAGATCTAAACTCAAAATTGTAGACATCCTGAATTCAATTCCCATGCATCCTTATGCCCTGTTACATGCAACTGAACCTATTGAATATGTCAAAAGGCGCCTTGAACAATTCGAGGTGTTGAGAAATCTTTATGTAATAGATAACGAAGAACGATTAATAGGCTATGTGTCTCTTGGAAGGCTTATACGCTATTTGACCTCTACGAGAAGGAAGACAAGTTTTCATTACCATACTTTATTGGAATATGTATCGGCAAAGACAGTTTTAGATTTGATGGAAGAAGATATAGTTTTTGCAAGGAAAATGGACCTAGCAGAAGACGTATTACATAAGATGATCTGGAGGGGAATAAAAGAGGTCCCTGTGATCGACGAGGGTAGGAGAGTTATATCAAACGTAGGGATATTGGATCTTTGGAGATTTACAGAGGATAGAGTCAGTTAAATTCTAGACCATGAGTCTATATGTCGATTACTCAATCAAAGGGAGTCGCGTGGTCTTCTACTATTTAAGAACTAGGTTCGAGTGAAAAGTATGTGAGCAGTTGGTTCAACTCGCACAGGAAGTTATAGAGGAAAAATTCCCTGGCAGGATACAGGTTGAAGTCATTTCCTTTGGAAGTCCAAAAGAAAAGGGGTTGAGAAGGCTTTTTTCTTTGGAGGTTAAGGGATTTGTATTGGCTGAGGAGGAGTCAGGAAAGATTTTGAGGTTTAAACATTTAAAGGATATATGGAAACATTTTAGGGATCCGGAAAAAGAGAAAGAATATCTTGAAAGGGAATTCCGGAAGTTTCTTTCAAAAACATGAAGGATCTATCGAAACATACTAATATTATACTTGAGAGCATATCCGATGGGGTTTTCACCATTGACCTCAACTGGAGGATTACGTCTTTTAATAGGGCGGCTGAAAAGATAACAGGAACCCCTAGAAGAGAGGCTATAGGCAAGACATGCTACAATGTTTTTAGGTCCAGCTTTTGCGAGTCATGGTGTCCGCTCAAAAAGACCATAGAAGACGGTGAGCCAGTTATAGACAAAAGGGGATTCATTATAAATGCAGATGGTGAGAAGGTCCCAATTAGTATTTCAACTGCTGTTTTGAGAGACGAAAGTGGAAAGATAATTGGTGGAGCAGAGACTTTTAGGGATCTGAGTGAGGTAGAGGTCCTTCAAAATGAATTGAAAAAGGATTTTTCCCGGGGATTTATAGCATCTAGCCCGGCTATGAAAAAGATACTCGAACTTGTCCCTGTGATTTCAGAGACAGACACAAACATTTTGATTACGGGCGAGACTGGGACAGGAAAGGAGAGGATAGCAAGGCTTATTCATTCAATGGGGCCAAGGAATGATAGGCCATTTGTAGCAATAAATTGTGGTGCCCTGCCAGATACCCTATTGGAATCTGAACTTTTTGGCTACAAAAAAGGTGCCTTCACAGGTGCTACCAAGGACAAACTTGGCCGCTTTTCCGTGGCCAAAAATGGAACCCTCTTCCTTGATGAGATAGGAGACACGAGTCCTGCCTTTCAGGTCAAGTTACTCAGAGTCCTTCAGGAAAGGACCTATGAACCCCTTGGTTCCCTTGATAGACAGGTGCTAGAGGCAAGAATCATATTTGCTACAAATAAGGATCTGGCAGAAGAAGTAAAAAAGGGCAGGTTCAGAGAGGATCTCTATTACCGAATCAAGGTGTTTGAGTTAAGGGTGCCGCCGTTGAGGGAACGTCCCGAGGATATCCCATTGCTTGTGGATTCATTGATTAAAAAATTTTCATTGTTAAAGGGTCGAAAAATTAGAGGGATATCAAATGATGCCCTGGATTGTATGTTGAGGTACCATTGGCCAGGCAATGTGAGAGAACTTGAAAATGTGATCGAAAGGGCCTTTTTGATAGCAAGGGATGAAATAATAAAGTTTGAGGATCTACCAGATGAATTAAGAGTTCAGAGGCGATTGTCTTATCCCAAGATAAGGGCCGTCAAGGATGAAATAGAGGCCCAGACCATTCTGGAGGCATTGAAAAGAAACAATTACAATAGGAATCAGACTGCTAAAGAACTTGGAATCCACAGAGCCACACTTTTCAGAAAGATGAAACGGCTTGGAATTATTACTCCTTTTAAGGATCCTATCGTTCGGTGAGCTCATTTCAAATCTCATTGTCGCAATAATGCAACATTAAATTTAATAACTGTTGCAATAATGCAGCATCAAGAATTCCTCTGAGGGATTTTGGTGGAATTGGTCCCTATTCTTTTTTAAATAATATCAAGATATTATAGATGTTAGTTCGAGGATCATTAAGCTGGCATTAAACTTGTAACATATTATGACATGGCGAGGAAAAGGATTGGCTTTTCAATTGTTGGGGACGCAATTGCTCCCGTTTTTGATGTTTCAAGAAACCTTAGAGTATATGAAATGGAAAATTCTCGACCATTTGATTTCGCCGCCATGTCAAGATACGACGTTTGTCTTGATGGAAATTATTTTGAAAGGGCAGCAATCCTCAAGGGCCTAGGGGTGCAGCTCATTGTATGTGGTGCCATATCCAAGGAATTTGAGGCAATCCTGACTGCTATAGGAATCAATATTATTCCATTTGTCAGCGGGAATATACATGAAATTTTATGGCGTATAGTTTCAGGGCATAGATTGGTAAAAAGATTCTTTATGCCAGGAATTAAACCAAAAAATAAGAAGGAAAAAAGGAGGTAAGAGACATGCTAGGCTTAAATAGAATGGGTCGCAGGGGGGCTAGTCCACGGACAGGTAGAGCTCTTGGACTGTGTAGAGGCCGGGGATTAGGCCTAGGGACAAGTGGTGACCTCAGTGGCCGTGGTAATAGAGGCTTTAGATGCTTTGGTTTTAGGGGCTTTTGGAGCCGAATGTTCTCTGGTCAAGCTGAGAGGCAGACTCTGGAATCCAGGGCAAGGGCTCTACGCGACGAACTCAGGTTTATAGAAGATAGGCTAAAAGGCCTTTCAAACTAAAATGGCGTAAGAGGCGAGGCAGATCTTGATCAAGATTACCGCTCTAGTTGACGATAAGACAGGTAGATTAAAGGGGGGTCATGGGCTTTCTCTATGGATTGATGCCTTTGGGCAAGGGATTTTGTTTGATCTTGGACAAGGAGATGTCCTCTTAGATAATGCAAAGTGCCTGGGCATCCCCATTGAGGATGCTGACATAGTAGTCTTGAGTCATGGCCATTACGATCATTTGGGGCCACTTTCATATTGTCTGACTCAGTTAGAGAAGGCGAGATTTTTTGTGAATCCCAATGCTCTAAAACCAAAATTTTGCAAAAAGGCGGGCAAAATAACAGGAATTGGAATATATGTGAAAAACTTCCATAATAAAAAGGTGCAATGGGTAGATAGGCCCACGTGGATCTTTGAGGACAAGGTTGGAGTAACAGGTAAGATTAGTCTTAGGAATAAATTCGAAATGGAAAACGAAAATTTTTTTCTGGATCCAGACGGACTAATCCAGGACCCTTTTGAAGATGAGCAGTGCATGTGGATTAATACGGCTTCAGGTCTTATTATTTTTTTGGGATGTTCTCATAGAGGGGTAATAAATTCAATTTCAACAGTAATTGATTTTGTTGGTAAGGATGAGATTTCATATTTGATAGGTGGTTTTCACCTAATCAGTGCAACGAAACAAAAGATATTGAATCTAATAAATGGATTACGAGACTTTAAAATAGAACATATTGTCCCTATTCACTGCACAGGACAGACGGCAAAGACAATGTTAAGGGCTGAATTTGGTAATGCCTTTATAGATTTTTCATGTGGAGATACCTTGATATGCCAAGAATAGAGCCCTTTGAAAGATTTTTTGAACGTTATGATACATGGTTTGACAACAATAAAACCGTGTATCAGATAGAGTTGTCAGCAATTCAGTCACTATTTCCTTCTGATGTTGCTTATTCCCTTGAGGTTGGGGTTGGAACTGGCAGATTCGCTGTCCCATTGAATATCAGGTTTGGCATTGATCCTTCTGTGAATATGTTAAAAATTGCAGGACTTAGAGGGATATTTCCTATTTTGGGTGTAGCTGAATACCTTCCCTTTAAAGAGAATCAATTTGATGTCGTCTTGATGGTTACATCTATTTGCTTTGTGGATGATATCCTCAAGAGCTTTAAGGAGGCCAAAAGAGTTTTAAAAAACACTAAAGGATCTATTGTTGTTGCCTTTGTGGATAGGGAAAGCCCTTTGGGCAAAACATACCTTTTAAAGAAGTATGAAAACCCCTTTTATAGAGATGCCATATTTTATTCGGCTACTGAGGTCCTTCAGTATTTGAAAGAAGCAGGATTTCAAGAATTTTGCATCAAACAGACCCTTATGGAGGGTAATTATGAAGGCATCAAAGAAGGATATGGTGAAGGCTCCTTCATTGTTATAAGGGCCAATTAATATGTTGGTAATTTCGTTTTTCGAGGATTTAGGCAAATCAACCCAAGGAGGAAGGATCCATGGCTGAAACCCCAATTTATAAAATCCACCCTATTGTCGTGGGAACAAAGATCTTTGATAAAGGCATGATGACATACCAGTACGATTATGGGAAGGAATATACGATACCAATCTACTCTTGGTATATAGAAGGAGGAGATAAAAGGATTCTTGTTGATACTGGTCTCATAGGTGTGATTCAATCTGAAGACAGAGAAAGGGCCATTGGTGGTAAAATCTATACTTTTGAAGAGGGGCTTTCCCTTTACGGCCTCACACCAAAGGATATCGACATAGTAATACATACCCATCTTCATAACGATCATTGCGAAAATGATTTTAAGTGCATAAATGCCGTCTTTTATGCACATGAACTCGAGTTTGAGTCTGCCTACAATCCTCATCCATTGGATTTTAGGTACATGGCTGACTTCATACAGGAGATTGATGAAGCAGGTCAGATGGTACACATAAAAGAGGAAGAATATGAAGTTGTACCAGGTATAAAGATGATTCACACCCCTGCTCACACAAAGGGAGGCATGAGCGTCTTGGTCAATACTGAGAAGGGAATCGCTGGCATAAGCGGTTTCTGTACAATTATGGAAAATTTCTATCCGCCCAATGAGATAAAGGCCATGGAGATGGATGCCATTCCACCAGGAACAAACATAAATCCTTATGAGGCCTATGATCAGGTTATACGGCTTCGTGAAATGGTCGATATTATTCTGCCTCTTCACGAACCTAGATTTGCATCAATGGATGTTATACCGGCGTAAATAATCCCAGATTATGCACATCAAATGCCTGAGAAAAGGATTTTATTTGGATAATTACACAAAATATTGATGTTGGATTTAGGTCACATAGAATATACAGGAGGTAAACATGAAATTAGCTATGCCAATTGAAAACGGGATGTTATCAGGACATTTTGGACATGCTCCTCAATTTGCATTTATTGAAATTGATGAGGCATCTCCGTCTGTGCCCACAGATTTACAGTTGGAAACACCACCGCCTCATGAACCAGGGGTACTTCCAAGGTGGTTAAAGGAGATGGAGGTCACGCACGTTATATGCGGTGGTATTGGAGCAAGGGCAGTGGAATTACTGGAGTCTTCTGGGATAAAGGTGCTAGCTGGGGTAAAGGAAAGAGATCCTGCCAAGATCGTTCAGGAATTTGTTGAAGGACGTATCTCAGGAGTAACTGGCCCAACCTGTGATCATGGGCATCATGGCCATGGAGGCGGCTGTAGCAAATAAATGCGTGGAGGAAACAGTAATGCCAATATATGAATATCTCTGTGAGACCTGTGGTAAGGTAGGAGAATATCTCGTATTTTCTGGAGAAGCTGAATTAAAGTGCAAATTTTGTAGTTCTAGCTCTCTAAAGAAGCTTTTGTCTCCTAGTGCCAAATATTCAGGGCGCCCCTCTAAAGGTTTACCAGGCCATGGAGATACAGGTTGTTGTGGTTCTAGGATAGGGGAGGCCTCAAATTGTAATGGCCCTGGATCATGTTGCGGAAGGGCCTGACAATTTGTAACTAATCATAGGCAATTGCTGCTAAGAAAAGGGAATAAGGTTCAAGGTTCATGGGAATTGAACCTTGAACCTTATTTTTATTGATCAATATGTAAGTGCCTGATCTGCATTCATCACTTCATTGATTAGTTTTCCAGCCTTTACAAGCTCACAGCCGTCCACTAGTTGATCCTTTGAAATCTTCCTTTCCTCGATACAGGGAATACAAACGAAAATCTTCCCTCCAAGGGGTATTATCCCGTCTACTAATTCCTTTAAAGGCTTGAGGCCTGGGGCAGTAATATGTTCATACATCCCCTTGGTACATGCCATGACCCCTTTCCCCTGGAATACCACAGTGACCTGAACGTCCATTGCAAGGGCTGCATTGGCTACTACCAATCCGAGAGTAGCCTTTTCTGGATCGTCAAGTCCATGGGTGATAATTACCACAAGCTTTTTTCCAGCTATTGATCCTGCCATTTTTATATTACCTCCTTATATTTTAATGAAGAAAATATGTAGGGGTTAGGTGCTAGTTTTTTGGGTAGATGATGACTCCAGTAGATATTCAGAAATATCCTTAATTTCTACTTTATCTTGAGTAGCAGCTTTTAGATTGAGATGACAGACGGGACACATAGTCACTATTTTTTTGCCAATGGCCGAAAGAGATTCCAGCCTTTTTTGAGCTATCTCCCTGGTCTTTTCAGGAAAAAGTGACTCTATTGGTCCACCACAACAGTGGGTTAGTCTCCCAGACAGTTCAGGCTCACATACATTATATCCGGCTTGTTTGAGCAGTTTTCTTGGGGCCTCTGATACATCCAGATATCGCGTATAAACGCATGAATCGTGGATTACTACTTTACTATCTCCATTAAAGTGGAGTTTTTTAGGGAGCTTTTCAGCTAGTATCTCGAGATAACTTTTTACCTCAAGGTCAAATCCATTGATCAGCTCTGGATAGATATGTCCTAAGATATAAGTAGTGTGAGGATCTACGGTGATTACAGTACCTACGCCTGCCTCTTTGAGAGTTCTATAGACTTTTTTTGCATGTCTTTCAAAGACGTGTTGAAGTCCCAAGTCATAGGCAAGGGTACCTGCATAGTCTTCTCTTTCATAGAGGTATCCAGGGTCAATGCCTGCTAATCTCAAGAGGAAAACGATATTTCGTAGATAGCCATTATATAGTCTAATGTCTTGTGGAGATGCGGCAGCAATTGACATTAGAGTAGATACGCTAAAGATGGGATTTATGATTCTAGCAAGTCTAGTCTTTTGGGAAGGGTTAGAGATCTTCTTTTGCCTTTTCTGTACCCCTTTAATAAAGGGTATTATTTGATACATGTGTCCTGTAAAGATTACAACCTTTCCGCCTCGTTTCAGTCCAAGGCCTTTGGCCCAGGCAGTTAGTCGCTTCCAGCTCAGGGGAAAGGCGCTCTTTCTAATGGCAATATTCTGTTCCAGTATTGCAAGTATGTCTTCTTTGGGAAGTGTCATGGTTTAAACACCTTTTTATTTAGATATATTCTTAGGAGCCTTATATTGTTGGATATTTTTACTCCTTCTGGACAATTCTCCTCACACATTCTGCAAAGAAGGCAGGAAAAAATGGGGTCAGATTCATCTCTTAGACGATCCTCTGCGCCGAGAAGGGCATATCTAAAAATTTCTCTTGGGAGGATAGGAAGTCCAACAGGACATAGGGCTGTACATGTTCCGCAGCTAAAGCACATGCTCGCATTAAAATCCCCAATTTTTTTTAGTTCTTTCAAGACATTTTCACTTACTTTGATCATGGCTTACTTCTTCCTGTATTTAAAATAACGATCCCGTCTTTCCTTTGGGACCTCCTCTATTAGGCTAAATTTTCGCATGGCCATGACATACATCATGATCTCGTCACTTGGCCATTGGATTGCCTGTGAAATTTCATTAATTGAAAGTGGGCCGCGCTCTTCGAGGACAGATAGTATTTTTTTCTGGAGCCCCATTTCGTCTCTGAATTTTTCAACAGTTGTCTTTGGCCGACTTGGTTTCATGGTCTAATCTCTCCTGTTAAGGCTTCAATCATTGCCCTAATTCGTTGATGCTCGTAACCCTTTATCTCTACGGCCTCTTTTGGACATACAGGAACGCAGGCGCCTTCTCCCTTACAGAGTCCAGGATTTACTTTTGCAACCTTTTTTCCGTCTACATCATTGATTGAGATTGCCTCATATGGACAAGCATCAATACACAATCCGCATCCATCACAGAGTTCTTCATAGACTTTGGCAATAAAGGGTTCGAGGTATACCTTTTCCTTTAGAAGCATTGACCCTGCCTTGGCAGCTGCTGCAAGTGCACTTTGAACACTCTCAGAGGCATTTTTGGGAGACTGTGAACACCCAGCAATGAACAGACCGTCTACTACTGTTTCCACAGGTCTGAGTTTGGGGTGTATTTCATTGTAAAAGCCGTCCTTGCCTATGGGGAGCTTTAGAATTGATTCAAGTTCAGGATTATCTCTGGGAACCATTCCTGTCACAAGGACTACTAGGTCACAGTCTATCTCCAGTTCCTGTTTTCGAGTGAGAAGGTCTTTTACTTTTACACGGTTTATTCCAACCTCCCTATCTATTATTACTTCAGGCGGGGATGAAGGAGAAAATTTTATGAAAATGGATCCTGTCTCTAGGGCCCTTTGATATAGAGCTTCAAATGCTCCATAGGTCCTAATATCTCTATATAAATGATATTGTACTATTTTTTCTCCAAAATTCTCGTGGGTACTGACTGCTGCATGAATGCCTGCTGTGCAGCAATAGCGGGAGCAATATGTCAATGCGTCTTCCTTTTTGGAGTTTTCTCTTGAACCAACGCAATAAATATAGCAAATTTTTTTTATCTTTTTTCCATTGAGCATAAGGGCGGATTTGTGAGTGCCTACATTTTTTTCCAGCAAATCCAGGTACTGCCCCAGAGTAATTACGAAAGGCGCTCCAAATCCTAGTTCACCCTCCTTTGGTGTATAGGGAGCAGCGCCTGTGGCCACAATAATTGCGCCTACATTTAATTCGATAACATCTCTATCATCTGTCTCTGGCCTCTTCACCTCTACCTTGATCGTGAAATCTCCTACGCTCCCTTTTTTCTCAATGAGTCTTGCCCCATAGTAAATATGTAAGGTATCAATGGCATTTGCCCTCAATCTAAGTGATTCGATGAGTTTTTTAGCATCAGTGTTATTGGGAAATAGTCTCTTTCTGTTGCGTATTAGTCCTCCAGGTTCATTTTCTTTTTCCACGACATATACATTGAGCCCCATCTGTCCAAGGCTTATTGCAGCTCTCATTCCTGCTATGCCAGCACCAATTATCAATACGGCCGGACGGGTCTTGATCTCTATAGGCTCCATGGGCTTTGAAAATCTAGTACTAGCAATCCCTGCCCTGACGAGTCGTATGGCCTTTTGGGTAGCTCCATCCTTATCGTGGGTATGTGTCCATGAACACTGTTCGCGAATATTGGCATGGCTATATTCATAGGGATTGAGTCCCCCACGTTTGGCCATGGACCTGAATGTACTTAAATGGAGTTTGGGGGAACAAGATGCAATAACAATCCCATTGAGATTGTATTCCCTTATGTACTTGATCATTTCTTCTTGGGCGGCATCAGAACAAGAAAACGTATTTACCCTGGCAACCACTACGCCTTTTTCTTTTGCTATGCCCTTAACTACCTTATCGACATCGATATAATCAGAGATGTTCCCGCCGCACCGGCATACAAATACCCCAATCCTTTTGTCCGCCATTATTCCTCCTAACGCAACCCTTCCAAAAGATTCTTTTCCTTCAACTCAAAACTCAACACTCAAAACTCAACACTTCCATTAGGCCTTGTCCCTGGATTTTAGATACGATGCCACCTGAGCTGCACAGGCCCCTGCATGAACTACGCAATCAGGAATATCCTTTGGGCCCGATGCAGATCCCGCCACGAACACTCCATCTACGTTGCTAAGGCAAGGCTCAGAAATTTCGCTAATTTCTTTAAAGAAGCTCAATTCATTTAATTGGGGAATATTGTCCTTAAATGCCTTTGTGATCTTTGAGTCTGCTAGCGCCCCTACTGAAAGCACCACAAGATCGTGTTTTGCACGTTTTAGTCCCCCTTTTCTCTCCATATCCTCGTAATAGAGGTAAAGATCATCTCCTGGGGCCTCTTCAATGCGCGCAACCTTGCCCTTTACAAAGACTACCCCCATTCCTTTGGCCTGCTCGTAGAATTCATCGTAGCCCTTTCCAAAGGCCCTGATGTCAATGTAATAGATAGTGACATTCGCAATAGGAAGCGCCCCCATGATGAGCTGGGCCTGTTTTATGGAATACATGCAACAAATACGGGAACACCATGGATTTCCGACTGTTTTGTCTCTGGAACCAGTACAGAGTATAAGGGCAATGTTGCCAGGGATTTTTCCATCTGAGGGCCTGAGTACCGCGTTGTAGGGCCGTGTTGGCGAAAGGAGTCTATCCATCTGCATTGCAGTAATGACATTTGGCATCCTTTCATATCCAAGGAGTTTCTTTTTGGATGGGTCAAACAGTTTAAATCCGGTTGCAGTGATTATGGCGCTTGCCTTCACATTGAGTTGGGTAGGCTCCATGGAAAAGTCAATAGCACCTGCCGGACATGCCTTTTTACACTCTAAACACTCTGAACAAGATCCGCAGTCAAGACACTCCATGGCTTTCTCAAGAGCCTGTTCCTCAGAGAGAAGGGGTCTCAAGGAAGCATCTTCCTTGGGCAAAGTCTCGTAGTGGCCGTGTTTAAATAGTTTCCTCCCTGTTGTTTTGTCCGACTCTTTTAATGTGACAGTCTTTCCCTCCAGAAATAAATGAATTTGTCTGGCGATTCGCTTGGCCTCCTGAATGCCTAGTACGATCCTACATGGATCCTCGACCACTGTCTCTGGCCTGAAGATTCGTTCATCTTCAGATGTGTAGGATTTATCTTCTGTGAATACAACGTCATATCCATTTGCCAAAATCTCTTTAAAAGATGCGGGTTTTATATCCTCGACATTTATACCCTTTGAAAGTATCCCTTGAATATCATTTTTTAGGATGTAACTAGGAAGATGGCCACCTTGCTTTGCCTTCAATAATATGCCCCCCAGTTCTTTTCCCCCTGTAAATATCGTTACACTATGTCCCTGTATGCATAGGAAATAGGCTAGGGCAAGAGATTCAACTCCAGAACCTACGATGCCTATTTTGTGTTTTCCCTGTGGTGGCTCACATGGTAAACCATCATCATTGTTATTTGGTTTTGCCCCAATCCTTTTCTCAGCGATAAAACGCTCAAGCTCCCTTATGGAAACTGGTTTATTAGAGCGTTTGCCTTTTGTGCAGTGTTTTTCACACGGGGCATAGCAAAGATAGCCCAATGATCCAACAAAAGGTGCATCCTCCATGTGCCTCTCATAAGCCCTCTCAAATCTTCCATTTCTTATCAGTGCTACCAGTCCATGTGCCCTTATTCCCGCAGGGCAGGAGTTTGAACACGGAGAAAGCCCCTTTTTCTCTATAACTGCCTTTTTGGGGACAGCCTGGGGAAATGGGATGTATATCGCCCTTCTCGCAATGAGTCCCTCGTTAAATTGGTCAATTCGTGCAACAGTGCATACCTTTTCACACTGAGAACACCCAGTACACTTTGAAGGATCTACAAAGGTAGGCTTTTGGGTAATTTTTACATCAAATGTCCCGTCTTCTAGCCTCTCAATGGATTTGACCTCGGAATATGTTAAGGTCGTAATATTTGGGTGATTATATGTTGCTGCCATTTTAGGAGTAGATATGCAACTCGAGCAGTCAAGAGTGGGAAAGACCTTTGAAAGGAGGATCATCTTACCGCCTATGCTGGCTTCTCGTTCCACCAGGAGCACTTTGAACCCCATATCTCCCAGGGTTAAGGCAGACTCCATGCCTGAAATGCCACCCCCAATAACTACGCAATCGAAATGGAGATTATCCATCTTGTTCTCCGCAGAGTTTCTTTAGGTTTTCCTCAAATTTTTTCATGTGGTTTTGGAATGCCTCTGAACACACGGAACATATCGCAGCCATCTTAATCCTTCGGGGGTCCATTCCATTGATTTTGACTAGCTCTTGGGCGTTTTTTACGACATCTGCTGTCCTTTTGGTGCAATCCTGAAGGAAGCTGCAATCTGTTCCGTCAGCGGCTATGAATACTCCATCAAATCCCTTTTTTAGGGCATACAGTATCCACCTTGGATCGATCCCGCTTGAACATGGAACGGATATCACTGAAACGCCGAGGGGATAGTCCAAGTGGGACGCCCCAGCCAGATCTATCCCCGGATCTGAGATGGTGTTGGTTGAAAAGACTAGGATCTTTAACATGTCACTCCTCAGCCTTTTTTACAAACAGCCTCCAAAATCCTGCCTCCTCAATGACTCCCAGAAAATCATGACCAGCGTTTTCAGCCCATAATGGCAGGTCATCATTTGTACCTTCATCAGATGATTGGACTTCTAGGATGGCTCCAGGGGCCAGATCTGCTATTGCTCGTTTTGCCTCGAGCAATGGACCAGGACAGGCTGTTCCCCTGGCATCTACAACTTTGTCTGGTTTTAACGAACTTAGATCTACGCTCATGGCATTCCTCCTATTTTTTTGTGGTTTGTCTTGATTCCATGGGTTCAAGTTCCTCAATGCACTTTAGAAGCTTGGCCTGGGACCTGAGCCTATCCAACAAAGTGGCTCTAATGAGGTCACAGGCCCTTGGAATCCTGTCATCCGATATGGAATAAACCACTGTTTGGCCGATCTTTTTTGTCTTCACAAGGCCACGGTTGCGAAGTTTTGCAAGATGCTGACTTGCATTGGCTATTGGAACCCCAATTGCCTGGGCGATCTCACTTACGCTCTTGTCTCCGCCAGAAAGGAGGTAGAGTATCATGAGCCGCTTGGGATTGGCCAAGACCTTACAGACTTCAGCGTGTTCGTCGAACACCTTGGGATCAAAGTCTATTTTTATTGTCACTTGTGAGCACTCCTGTTTTCAGTTTTGTTTAGATTAATATTTTCGAAAATTTGAAATTACTACTTGAAATTTAGGGGCGATGTCTTATTTTGTCAATATAAAAAAGTTTAAAATTCAATTATTGAAAATGGAGGAATATCTATGAAGGCTGCAGTTAGCATAACTGATCCTGAAAAAAGTTTGGATTCTCAAATAGATCCACGTTTTGGTAGAGCAGCTAACTTCCTTTTGGTAGACCTTGAAAAGGGGGAAGCCTTAAAGGTCATATCAAATTCTCAGGCAATGAATTTGGGCCACGGGGCTGGAATACAGGCAGCAACCTTGATCGTAGAGGAAGGAGCAGATGCAGTAGTAAGCGGATATGTTGGCCCAAAGGCATTTTCTGTTTTGAACGCCGCTGGAATCAAGGTCTATTCAGGGGCTGAAGGTACTGTCAAAGAGGTAATCAATCTTTTGAAAGAGGGGAAACTTACTCCTGGTGAAGCTCCAAGTTCAAATGGACATGGTATGGGAATGGGGAGACGTGATTTATGAGAATTGCCATAGCAAGTGGTAAGGGTGGAAGTGGTAAAACGAGTTTTTCCGTTTTACTCGCCTACTATCTTAGAAACAAACTAAAACATCCGGTAAAATATCTAGATTGTGACTGTGAAGCCCCAAATGGACACCTTTTTTTTGATGTTGACTTTAAAGGTTCAAGAAGCGTTGAGGTTGAGTGCCCAGACATAGATGAATCTCTATGTGATTACTGTGGGCTTTGCAGGGACATTTGTAAGTTCAGTGCAATCACGGTATTTGGAAAATCTATAATGACCTTCCCTGACATGTGTCATTCCTGTGGCGGATGTTTTAGGGTCTGCCCTAATGGTGCAATCAATAAACAATCAAGAATGATAGGAGAGATCAGGTGGGGAGAGAGTAGAAAAGTTGAGGGGCTTTCATTTGTGCAGGGGAGCCTCAGGATAGGGGAGGCCATGAGTCCACCCTTAATTAAGGAGGTGTTAAACACTAGATTTTGGAATGAACCAGGTACTGTTGAAATCGTAGATTCCCCGCCTGGTACATCGTGTCCTGTGGTGACGAGCATAAAGGACGCCGATTACGTTATCTTGATAGGAGAGTCAACGCCCTTTGGCCTTCACGACCTTAAAATAATGGCAACAGTTGCAAGAAAAATTGGGGTTCCCTTTGGTGTAATAGCAAATAAGGCCAGGGAAAAGACAGAACTCATAGGAAACTGGTGTAGTGCAAGCGGAGTTGAATTTCTCGGCTCACTCCCCTTTTCCATGGAATTTGCAAGAGCTTATGCAGGGGGAGGGGACATATTTGAGATCATGGAAGAAGAAAAAGATAGTCAGGAGTTGTTATGGCACGTGGCAAAAATGGTAAAGTAGAACTCGTAATTTTAAGCGGCAAGGGCGGCACAGGAAAGACGACCTTTACTGCCTCATTGGCAGCGCTACTTTCCGAGATCGTGATAGTGGATTGTGATGTAGATGCATCTAATTTATTCCTGTTACTAAATCCAAAAAATGTTGACG
Source organism: Dissulfuribacter thermophilus (assembly GCF_001687335.1). NCBI lineage: Bacteria > Pseudomonadati > Thermodesulfobacteriota > Dissulfuribacteria > Dissulfuribacterales > Dissulfuribacteraceae > Dissulfuribacter > Dissulfuribacter thermophilus. The sequence continues at coordinate 45,779 of NZ_MAGO01000006.1, forward strand.
TTAATGAATTTTATAGCGGTCAGAAACCAGTAATCAATAGCGATCTCTGTAGCAAGTGTCTTACCTGTCAGGATGTATGCAATTTTGATGCAATTTATCCTGAATCAGGGAAAGTTGATGACATCGCATGTGAGGGCTGCGGTGTTTGCGCCTGGTTTTGCCCTGAAGGTGCCATAGATCTCAAAGAAAACCACTGTGGTAGGTGGTATGTGTCGAAAACTTCGTATGGACCAATGGTACATGCAGACCTTTTTCCAGGCGAAGAAAATTCTGGAAAGCTTGTCTATAAGATAAAGGAAACAGCCCGTGATATAGCTCAATCTGAAAATTTTGACTTGATTTTAATAGATGGTCCCCCTGGAACTGCGTGTCCTGTTATCTCAACACTGTCAGGTGCAACACACGCGGTCCTAGTGGCAGAACCTACACTTAGTGGTTTTAGTGACATGAAGCGGACATTGGAACTATGCATGCATTTTAAGATCAAAACCTCTTGCCTCATTAATAAAGCCGATATTTCTCCACAGATTTCAGATGAAATTGAAAAGTATGCCCTGGATAACGGCATTACCTTTTTAGGGCATTTACCTTTTGAGGAAAAGGTCACACTAGCCATGGAAAATTGTACACCATTTGTAAAAGCATTTCCAAATTCGCCCCTGTCTTTGGCAATAAAAGAAGTTGTGACGAAGATGAGGGAATGGATCACTTAAACACGGGTGAATGTTACATCTCTGTGACAATATAGCGTGTTGACTTGATATATCATCGTCAACGTTTAAATCTCCTCCTTCAAAAAAGGAGGTTTTTTTATGGTTTCAAAAAGGTATTTATTTTTTACAATCATGGTGTTCTGGCTTGGGTTTTGGGGATGCCTTCAGGGTAGTTTGAGAGCAGAGGTCAAAGATCCTCTGTTAAAAGTGCTTGTAAGAAAGGGGCTCTTGACAGAAAAAGAGGCACTGGAAATAAAAAAGGAGGCCGAATTAGAGGCAAAAAAGGAAAAAGAAAGGATCGCTTCTGAAGTAAAAAGTAGGATAGAGGCAGAGGGAGAAAAGATACCTAAGGGCCTAAAAGGAGTGAAACTAGGGACACTGACTTATCTTGACTATTCATCTGGGTATGGCCCGTTTTCTCAAGATGGATCCAAAGACAGCACAAACTATTTTTCTATTACAAGGGCCTATTTAAATTTCGAAAAGAAGATAACCCCCTGGTTTTCTTTCAGGTTTACTCCAGATATCCATAGCGGCAATGGAGATGATTATGATCTAAGAATAAAATACGCCTATGCAAAGTTTAAACTTCCTTCTGTTGGTCCATTTACAGGGCTTTTCATTGAAGCAGGGCAGGGCCATTTCCCGTGGCTCGATTTTCAGGAGCACGTAAATCCATATAGAATGCAGGGTACAATGCCCAGAGAGTTTTTTGGTACTTTTAACTCTGCAGACAGAGGAATAAGTCTGGCAGGTGACATAGGCGGAAAGCTCGATAGCGTTTTTATTGAAAAACTCTCCGCTCATTACCCAACCTTTGATCATTATGTTGGCAAGTACGGGACCTTTTGGCTTTCTGTCATGAATGGGGCTGGATATCACAACAAAGAAGTGAACCAAAACAAGGGAGTTGAGGGAAGGATCACTCTGAGGCCCTTTGGAAACAGTACAACTGGTATGTTACCGCTTGCAGGTCTTCAGGCGAGTTACTTTTTCATAGTTGGGGAAGGTAATGATGAAAACAGCCTTGGAGGATCTGCTCCAAACTATCTTGTCAATCTATTCATGTTGTCTTATCAGCATCCATGGTTTGTCTTGACAGCTGAATACAGTACCTCCACAGGGAACAATTCTGGATCCTGGGTAGTTACTCGCCCAGATGGCAGGATCGAGGAATTGGATACTGTTTGTTACTCTGTTTTTGGTGATGTCACCCTGCCGATATTGTCAGAAAAACTCCACGTCACAGGAAGATTTGACTGGTTCGATCCAGATAAAGAAGGTGTTAATGATACTGCCAGGCACTACATGATGGGCCTTGCCTATTACCTTACTGGAAAAAACATTATTCTCTTAAATGCTGAGTGGATGGACTATGATAGAAATTTCAGGATAAAACCGACTTTGGATTTTGGTAAGTGGGGCAAATACAATCCAAGCGGCGTTGGCGACCTAGAAGACGGATTCCGGATACAAACCACCTTACAAGTTTCATTTTAGTCAACAAAATATACCAATCATTGGCCTGGAAGCTGGTTTAGTGGCCTTTGCCAGTGCCTGTTCCAGGCCCTGAGGTTTGTGTTTTTTTTATCAAAAGGCATCTTGCCTATTTTTAGTGTAGCTCCTTATAATAGATGGATAAGACCATATGGAATATCCTATTAGTTAGGGGATTGTCTGGCTTTTTATTCATAGAAAATCATCATTTACCAATGGCATCCTGCGACTCCTCAATGCATGGAGGCAAAGTAAGAATGAATTTTTTTGAAAAGTTTATTGCTTTAGTTACGTATATTTATGATCCAATACATTATTGGTGGGAAAGGGAAAAAACCCAGAAGTTTGTTGCATCTTTATTGATTTTTATTTTTCTTTTCTGGCTTACCGTAATAGAGATGAACAGACATGGGGTATTGCCTGAATTCCTTGGCCAGAAAATCCCTAAGAATCCTTTTGATGCAGTTCATTTGGCGTTTTCATTACTTTTGATTTTCGAGGTAATAACATTTATATTTGTGCTCCCGTGTTCTGTAACAATGGCCGTAGCCAAGCAGCTAGAAATACTTTCTCTTATTTTTTTAAGAAATTGTTTTAAACTTTTAATTGAATTTGAAGAACCGATTAATTTTTCAGCTCATTTGGATATCATATTTCAGATTGGTAGTTATGCCTTTGGGGCCCTTCTACTTTTCATTTCATTGACTATTTATCAAAAATTGAAGCAACCAAGAGAAGGCGTGGAATCTGGCGTTACAATTTATTATTTCGTTGGGGCTAAAAAGTGTATTTCGCTCCTTTTAATCTTGATATTCATTAGTTTAGGTATTTATAATGCCTTTGCCGCATATTATGGAAAACCACATGTAAACTTTTTTCAAGAATTCTATACAATATTAATCTTTAGCGATATACTTATTGTGTTGATCTCACATAAATTTTTCCCTTCCTTTAAGGATATGTTCAGAAATTCTGGCTATGCTATAGCTACTCTTTTAATGCGTTTATGTCTCACTGCTCCAATTTATTTTGATGTCATGATTGGTCTCATGGCTGCAGTCTTTGCCATGTGTCTTACATATGTTTACAACAGGGCTGAAAGATTCTTTTAAAAATGTTATATTTGAGATTAATATCTATATCTTAAATTTATATCCAATGCCTCGAACAGTCTCAATGTAATCAGCTGCTTGTCCTAATTTCTTTCTCAGCCTTCTTATGTGAGTATCTACGGTCCTGGAATTGACTGGATAGTTGTAACCCCAGACTTGTTCCATAAGCATTTGTCTGGTTAGGACTATGGAAGGATGTTCTGCAAGATAGGTGAGAAGCTTGAATTCAACTCTTGTCAGTTCAATCTCTTTTTGTGCAACTGTTACTTTCACCCCTGCCTTGTCAATCCTGAGAATGCCTTTTTCAATGATGTTTTGTGGATTTTCAATATAGTCTCCGGCTCCGGCCCTTTTGAGTACTGCCCTTGCCCTCAGTACGAGTTCTCTAGGGCTAAAGGGCTTGACCACGTAGTCGTCCGCTCCAAGTTCAAGGCCGTAAATACGATCGTCTTGGGCATCTTTCGCAGTGACCATAATAACGGGGATAGACCTGGTATCGTTTCTCTCTTTTAAGGCCTTTATGATTTCAAAGCCATCCACGTCTGGCAACATTATGTCCAGGATAATAAGGTCAGGAGCAAAGTTGCGAATTTCATGAAAGATACCACCACCATAGGCAATGGCTTTGGTATCAAAGCCAGCGGCATCCAGATTGAATTGCTCAATGTTTGCGATCTCTGGATCGTCCTCAACAATTAGGATTCTTTTGGGCCTATCCATAAAGAGAAGGCCGGGAATTTTCCCGGCCACACCTTTCTTTTTTTAATGGCTTGGCCAAATTGGTTCCCCATTTACGGTAATTTCTTTGGCCCACATTTGTTCTACTATTTGTACAACTTTTAAGGGCATAGGAACATAAAGTAGGTCTCGTGCCATTTCAGTGCCGTTTTTATAGCACCAATCAAAAAACTTTAACATAGTAATAGCTCTATTTTTATCCTTTTGTTCCTTGTAGATCAAGATAAAAGAAGCCCCTGTAATAGGCCAGGAATTTTTACCAGGCTGATTTACAAGGACAACCGCCATCCCTGGAGTATTGATCCAGTCGGCATTTTTAGCAGCTGCTTGGAAAGAGTCAATGGTTGGAGATACAAAGTTTCCGTCCTTGTTTTTGAGTAAAACTGAAGTCAAGTTATTTTGTTTTGCATATGCAAACTCCACATAGCCTATGGAGCCCTTTAGACGTTTCACATAGGCAGCCACCCCTTCATTTCCTTTTCCTCCAACACCAGTAGGCCATTTTAAGGCTTTGCCTACCCCAACTTTTTCTTGCCACTTTGGACTCATACTGCTCAAGTACTTACTAAAAATCCATGTAGTACCAGAACCATCTGACCTATGGACTACATAAATTTTTAAATGAGGGAGTTTTATCCCCTGATTCAGTTGTTTTATTCTGGGGTCATCCCAGTATTTAATGGCCCCAAGAAATATCAAAGCGAGGGTTTCCCCATCTAGCTTGAGGACATTGGAGCCAATCCCCTTGATGTTGACCACGGGAACTACACCACCAATTACCATAGGAAATTGAAGGAGGCCTGCTTCATTGAGTTCGTTTGCGTTAAGAGGGGCATCTGATGCTCCAAAATCTACTGCACGTGCCTTAATTTGTCGAATTCCTCCCCCTGATCCAATAGACTGATAGTTGAGCTTAATGCCTGTCTCTTTAGCATAACTGTGTGCCCATTTGGAATATATCGGATAGGGAAATGTGGCACCTGCTCCAGTGATAATTTCTGCTGAGTTGGCATTAGACCAAAAGGCCAATCCAATGCCTAAAAAGAGGATTACCATGGCAGTTTTTTGTCTGAGTGATCGGATAAAGCTAGTCATAAAATCTTCCTCCATTTGTGTTTTTGCCTTAACATAAGATTAAAATGTTACATCTATGTGACAGATTTGTGACAAAGAGGTGAACATAAAGTAATGCCAAAGCCCTCTAGTTTTCGTTCTCGGTTATACGAAATTATCTTTAAAGCAGACACTCCAGCAGGTAAGGCATTCGATGTGATACTTATAGGTATCATTGTCTTCAGTGTGTTGGTGGTGATGCTGGACAGTGTGCGCCAATTTCATGAACGCTTTGCCCCATTGTTTAACGCCCTTGAGTGGGGATTTACTATCCTTTTTACCATTGAATACGTAGCGAGATTATATTGCGTGCAACAGCCGTTAAAGTATGCTAAGAGCTTCTTTGGGGTTGTTGATTTACTCGCCATCTTGCCTACTTATTTAGGTATTTTGTTTCCCGCTACCCACTATTTGTTGGTCATCAGAATCTTACGGGTATTGCGTGTTTTTCGAGTCCTTAAGCTGGTGCAATACCTCGGAGAGGCGCGCTCGCTTTTACTGGCCTTACGGGCTAGCAGTCGAAAGATTACGGTATTTCTGGTCTCGGTTTTGTCATTGGTCATTATATTAGGTTCAATAATGTACGTCATAGAGGGCGAAGAAAATGGCTTTACCAGCATTCCCCGCAGTATTTACTGGGCTATTGTAACGCTCACCACAGTTGGATACGGAGACATATCTCCGCAAACCCCTTTAGGACAGGCACTTTCCTCTATTGTAATGATTTTGGGGTATAGCATCATTGCTGTGCCAACAGGCATAGTTACAGTGGAAATGTCACGTACCACCAACAAAAAAGTTCTTACCCGAACATGCCCTGTATGTAGTTCTGAAGGCCATGATGCCGACGCTATCTACTGTAAGTATTGTGGTGCAAAATTGTAGAACCTAAAATTAAAAAAAGATTAAACGAGTTTTTCCTAAGGGCCTTCACATTTCGAATATAGAATAGAATGTTGTGCAATTTGTGCAAAGTCGTGTTTATTGTCACATATAAAAATTAAAAAATCATTATTTTTGATTGACATTATCAAAAAAATAGTTTAATCACACAAGCGTTAAAGACTTAAGTTGAAATAAATGCACAAATCGCACAATGGTGCTTGTCTTGAAATGGTTAAATAGAGAACATAAACGTATAGCTGTTTTTGGATGTGGTAATCCCCTTTTTGGGGACGATGGCTTTGGTAGTGCAGTTATCGAAAAATTAAATCAGATCAAGAATTTGCCTCCTGATGTGGTGTTAGAGGATGTAGGGACGGGTATTCGGGAGGTCCTATTTGACTATATATTGGATCCTTCGTTGCGTCCAAGAAAGATCGTTATTGTGGACGCGGCAAGTCAGCAGGGTAGAAGGGCTGGGGAGGTCTTTCTAATTTCTCCTTCTGAGATTCCTCACGAAAAAGTACACGATTTTTCCCTTCATCAATTTCCTACCGTAAACATGCTTTCAGAGTTGGCAGAAGGTACTGGTACAGAAGTAATAATAGTGGCTGTCCAACCTGAATCCATACCAGAAAGCGTGTGTCCTGGTTTGTCCCAGTCGGTTGCCGAGGCCGTGCCCCTGGCCTGCAATATCATAAAAAAAATAATATTCGATGAATCAGAAGTGAGGTAACCAATGATGTTTGAATTCAGGATAAGGGATTTGGCAGAAGAGTTTGGAGTACATCGAAATACGGTGCGAAACTGGATAAAAAATGGAGCCATAGCCGCCAAAGAGGGACCAGGTAGGCGCTATTTAATGGAATGGAGCGATTACCTGGCTCTCTGTGAAAGGTTTGGGAAAAAGCCGCGATTTATACCAGAAATACCAGAAAAAAATGGTGCTGAGAAGGCAGATAATATTCCTGAACCTCTGGTTATTGATAAGGATAATTCCAAGACGCTATGTCCTGATCCTGCCTGGGCAGACGTCTGCCTTACCTGTGGAACATGTGCCAGTGCCTGTCCTATAGCAGGGGTCGATGGGCTAGATCCGCGAAAGATCGTACGTATGGCACTTTTTGGCCTCGAAGAAGGCCTCGTAAACAGTAACTGGGTTTGGAAGTGCACCATGTGTGCAAAATGTGAAGAAGCCTGTCCTATGAATGTCAAGATCGTCCAGCTTATAAGGAAAATCCGATCTCTCAGGCCAAGAGATCGGGTCCCTGGGCCTATACACAAAGGAGTTCAAAACTGCCTAGAGCGAGGAAACAATCTGGGGATTCCCAAAGACGACTTCTTGTTTCTCCTAGAGGATCTTGGCCAAGAGCTCTCAGAAGAGGCATGTCCTGGGTTCTCTACCCCAGTGGATGTTAGGGGAGCACGAATCCTGGTCACTGTGAATTCCAAAGAACCCTTTGCTGAGCCAGATGACATGAAATGGTGGTGGAAGATCTTTTATGCAGCCGGTGAATCCTGGACAATTTCTTCTGAGAACTGGGAAGGTGTCAACTGGGGCCTATTTTCCGGAGACGACGAGGCCATGAAGACAATCGTTAGCCGTATTGTAGACAATCTACAGAGGCTTAATTGCGAGGGGCTTCTACTACCGGAGTGAGGTCATGCATATTTTGCAACCCGGTACGGGTTGAGCAAGTGGTTTCCTGAGTTGCTCAAAAAATACAAGATTTATTCTATCTTTGATCTCTTGATGGAGTACATAAAAGAAGGGCGAATCTCCATCGACAATACTGTCCACGCCAAGCGCACGACATATCACGATCCCTGTAACTACGGCAGAAAGTCATTGAAGACCTTTGGTCACGGTTATTTTGAGGAAGGACGTATTATTACCAGAGAATGCTGTCCTGATTTCAAAGACATGAACCCCAACCGTGAAGGTAACTATTGTTGTGGTGCAGGAGGCGGTGCCTGGGCCATGCCATTTAGCGCTGAAAGGGTCTATTACGGGCGTATAAAGGCAAGGCAAATAGAGGAGACAGGAGCTGAACTGGTCATAGCGCCCTGTCATAACTGCCGTGATCAGATCAAGAAGAGTTTAGCACACGAATACGACTTGAATATAGAGGTCAAATACCTGTGGGAGTTGGTGGCCGATTCTCTGATTTTGCCATAATCGCTCACAGAGCATCCTATCTGTTTTGTTGTTGGGAGCTAGGCTCTCTCTGCCTCATATTTGGGGCATTCTGTAGGCGATTATACATAGCATATGGGAAATGAAGGAGGTTATCATGTCAGTTAAAGATGCCATTGGTTCTGTTATGGTAATAGGAGGCGGTGTCTCAGGCATTCAAGCCGCGTTGGACCTGGCTGATGCCGGATACTTTGTATATCTAGTAGAGAGAAGCGGTGCCATAGGAGGCGCTATGGCCCAGCTTGATAAAACCTTTCCTACCAATGACTGTGCAATGTGAATTTTGGCACCCAAGTTGGTGGAGTGCGGTCGGCACTTAAATATACAATTGATGACCTTGAGCGAGGTCATGGACATTGAGGGTGAAGAAGGAAACTTTTCAGTCAAGATCAAACAGCATCCACGTTACGTAGATGTAGACAAATGCATAGCCTGTGGAGAATGTGCTTCCAAATGTCCTAAGTCGGTGTTGGACGAATACAATGTCGGCATTTCCAAGCGTAAGGCCATTTACGTAAAGTATCCTCAAGCTGTTCCTCTGAAATATCAAATAGATCCTAAGTCCTGCATACGCCTAAACAAACCTGGTAAGTGTGGTTTTTGTGAGAAGGTATGCCCTGCAGGTGCCATAAAATTTGACGACACAGAAAAGGAACTCACAATACAAGTCGGTTCCATAATTATGGCCCCTGGCTTTGAGTGTTTTGATCCCAAAGAGGCAAAAGTATGGGGCTATGGACAATATCCAAATGTAATCACGTCACTTCAGTTTGAGCGCTTCCTTTCTTCCTCAGGCCCCACTGAAGGACATCTCATACGTCCCTCTGACGGAAAGTCTGTACGCAAGGTTGCTTTTTTGCAATGCGTGGGCAGCAGGGATAAGAACAGGTGTTCTAATGAATATTGCTCATCTGTGTGCTGCATGTACGCCATAAAAGAGGCTGTTATTGCCAAGGATCACGTACCTGACCTTGTGACCTCCATATTTTTCATGGACATGCGCACCAATGGGAAAGATTTTGATCGTTACTACCAGAGGGCTAAGGATGAATCCGGAGTACGGTTTGTAAGGTGTAGGGTCCACGGAGTGGAACCCCACGGCGAAGACGGAGACCTTAGAATCCATTACATAAATGAAGAAGGTCGTCAGATCGAAGAATACTATGACCTTGTGGTCCTTTCCGTGGGTCTGGAAACACCAAAGTCAGTAATAGAGCTGGCCAATAAGGCAGGCATACAACTTACTTTAAATAATTTTGCCGCTACCTCTGCCTTTAATCCAGTTCTCACCTCTAGACCTGGAATCTTTACCTGTGGGGCCTTCGCAGGTCCGAAGGACATTCCTCAATCGGTCATGGAAGGTTCTGCAGCAGCGGCAGGAGCAGCCGAAGTATTGGCACGGGTTCGAAATTCCATGACCAGGGAGAAAGAGTTTCCCCCTGAACGAGACGTGGCCAAGGAACAACCCAGGATTGGGGTATTTGTCTGCCACTGCGGTTCAAATATCGCATCAGTAGTTGATGTGGAGTCCCTGGCTGATTATGCAGCAACCCTTCCATATGTCGAACACGTGGAGAGGAACCTCTTTACCTGTTCCCAGGATACTCAAGAAATCATGAAGGATATCATTCAGAAAAAGGGACTAAACAGGATCGTTGTTGCTGCATGTACACCAAGGACCCATGAATCTCTCTTCAGAGAGACGTTAAAGGCTGCAGGACTCAACGAATACCTATTCGAGATGGCAAACATAAGGAATCAAGATTCCTGGGTACACCAGAACAATCCTCAACAGGCCACCCAAAAAGCCAAGGATCTCGTTAGGATGGCTGTTTCAAAGGTGGCATTGCAGGGACCTTTGAATCAGATCAATGTGCCTATAACCCAAAGGGGTCTCGTAATTGGTGGGGGCGTTGCCGGAATGGAAAGTGCCCTTAGTTTGGCAGAACAGGGATTTGATGTAGACCTTGTAGAAAAGGGTAGAGAATTAGGAGGAAATGCCAGGTTTCTGCACCAAACATGGACAAATGAGGATATTCAAGGATACCTTCAGAAATTAATCCAGAAGGTATTTGACCATCCAAAGATCAATGTCCACTTGGAATCTAAAGTAATAGATGTCGATGGATATGTTGGCAATTACTCCACTACAATATACAGCAGAGGAAAGAAGAAGACCATCGAACACGGTATTGGGATAATCGCCATCGGTGGCCAACGTTTTAGGCCCAATGAATACGGATACGGAAAGCTGGATGGCGTCTTCACTTCCATAGAATTCGATGCCATAAAAAGGGCAGGGGATTATCGCATAAGACGGGCCAAATCTTTCGTGTTCATACAGTGTGTTGGCTCACGAGAGGACGATAGAAATTACTGTTCACGCGTGTGTTGTACTCATTCTGTTCAGGCAGCAATTGATCTCAAAAAGGAAGATCCATCTCGGTCAGTATACATCCTTTACAGAGACATGCGTACTTATGGAGAACGTGAGGCCTTGTACAGGCAGGCCAGGGAGATGGGTATCATCTTCATCAATTACGAACTCCATGGAAAACCGCGAGTTAGTCCTATCGAGGACTCTCATCAAATGAAAGTCGAGGTTTGGGACCACGTGCTTCACCGTCCACTGGAGATTGTGACTGATCTAGTGGTACTTGCATCGGCTATTGTCCCAAATCCAGATGCCAAGAACCTAGCAAAGCTTTTCAAGGTGCCAGTGGATTCCGATGGCTTCTTCCAAGAGGCCCATGCCAAACTGAGACCAGTGGATTTTGCTACAGATGGTCTCTTTATGGCTGGATTGACCCATTATCCAAAACCCATAGAAGAATCTATTGCCCAGGCAAAGGCAGCAGCAGCAAAGGCAGCGGCCCTTCTGGCCAGGGAATCCATAGCTCTTGAAGCCATAAAGGCAAACGTCAACCCTCAAAAATGTGACGGCTGTGCTCTTTGTATAGATGTTTGCCCCTTCAATGCCATAAGCCTTGTGGAAACCAGAGACGAAAATGGCGACATTCACAAATCCATAAATATTAACAAGGCTCAATGCAAAGGTTGCGGTCTTTGCCAGGGGACATGTCCGAAAGAGGGGGTCAATGTTGCCGGCTTTTCAATGGAACAACTCAGGGCACAGATCAAAGCGGCTCTGGCTGCTTGATAGGTGAAAATAACAGGAGGTCTGAATCGATATGAGCTACGAACCCAAGATAACCGCCTTTTGTTGTAACTGGTGCTCCTATGCAGCAGCAGATCTTGCTGGGATTTCCAGAATGGAATATCCCCCAAATGTAAGAATAATCAGGGTCATGTGTTCAGGTATGGTGCATCCAGACCTTGTCCTGGAAGCCCTGAATTTTGGCGCAGACGGCGTAATGGTCCTCGGGTGACACCTTGGAGAGTGTCATTACCAGGATGGTAATTACGTAGCCTATGAAAGAGCAAAAATGATAAAGGACGTATTAAAAGAATTTGGTTATGATCCTGAACGGTTCCATATTGCCTGGTGCTCATCCTCTGAACCTGACAAATTTGTACAGGAAGTTACAGAGATGACCAACAGGATCAAGGCGCTGGGACCACATGCCAATAGCCTGTTTTACAGGGAAGCACAAAAGGCAAAGGAGTGTCAAAATGGGAGTTAAGGTAGTTAGCGAATGGCTCCATTCATGTTCAGGATGTGAAATCGCCATATTAAATATTGGCGAGGAGCTACTGGACCTGTTGGAACGGGTGGAGCTAGTGCACATACCAGTTTTAATGGACAAGAAATACTTTGGACAGACAGGCCAGGAGAATGATTTGGACATCCCTGAGGCAGATGTTGCCCTGGTCTCTGGTGGAGTAGCCAATGACGAGCACTTGGAGGTACTGGAAAAGGTAAGATCCCGCTGTAACTTCCTAATAGCCCTTGGGACTTGCGCTACACACGGAGGAATTCCGTCCCTTTTGAATCAGTGGACTAAGAAGGAGGCCATGGAGACCATTTATTCCACTTCAACTACTGATGATTGCGAGATCCCCTCTGAAGGGATTCCAAAGATGCTGGACAGGGTCTATGCGCTGGACGAACAAGTTAAGGTGGATTTGATGGTGCCAGGGTGTCCTCCTAATTCGGAACATATTGCAAGTGTCTTGAAGGCCCTCATTTCAGGGAAAAGTCCTACGCTTCCAGACAAAAGCGTGTGTAGCACATGTCCGACCCTAAGAAAGGGTAAGGGAGACGTAAAGGGAGTGAAGAGGTTTTTAGAGAATGCCAACTTCACCCCTGGCGAACCTTTGGAACGCATGAGGTGTCTGCTGGAACAAGGATATATGTGCATGGGGCCTGTGACTGCAGCGGGCTGCGCTGTTTCTGGGGCACCCAAATGTATATCTGCAAGGGTGCCGTGCCGCGGTTGCTATGGACCAGTACGGTTCAATGGTAATCAGTTGCTCGACATGATGAATGCCCTTGCAAGTAATGGAATAGACTGGAGATCAATTGAGGATAAACGTTCGCTTTTGCGATTTTCAGGGGCACACGGTTTTTTAAGACCGTTAAAACATGAGAAATGATGGAGAATATCGTTATGGGTAAGACCTTAAACATACAACCTATTACCAGAATAGAAGGACATGCCAAGATCTCTATCCATCTCGATGACGATGGCAACGTCCAGGATACCCGGCTTTATATAATGTCTCTACGCGGATTTGAGAAATTCATAGAAGGGCGTCCTGCAGAAGAGGTGCCTAGGATAGTAAACCGTATTTGCGGAATCTGTCCATGGATGCATCATACTGCATCTGTAAAGGCAGTTGACGGCTGTTTTGGAGTGACTCCAACCCCTGCAGGAAATAAGTTGAGGGAGTTACTCCAGGTCATGGCGCACATAAATGATAAGATCCTCCACTTTTTCTTCCTGGCAGCCCCGGACTTTGTCATTGGGCCTGATAGTGACTATAGGGTGAGAAATGTACTTGGAATAGCCCAAAAGGCACCGGATTTGGCCAGAGAGGTGGTGAAGATGCGCCAGATGGGCCAGATGATGATAGAAGGATTTGCAGGAAAGGCCATACATCCTGTAGCTGCTGTGCCTGGTGGTTTTTCTAAGCCTATGACAGAAGAAGAAAGGCAGGATCTATTAGAAAAGTCCAGACAGCTTCTAGACTTCTCTCTTTTCGCCTTGAAATTTGCAAAGGAAAAGGTGTTTTCCAAGTATGAAGACGAAATTGCAACACTGGGGGCCATAACAACAGGATTTCTGGGTACAGTAGATGAAAATGGTGCTTTGAGGCTCTTTAACGGAAAACTCCGTCTCATGAAACCCGACGGATCATATGTAGATTTTTCATATGAGGAATATCGGGACTATATAGCAGAGCACGTTGAGCCATGGTCCTATGGTAAGATGCCCTATGCAAAGGTATGGGATGAAGGTTTTTCCATGGACCTAGATTCTCCCAAGGGGATCTATCGTTCAAATGCTCTGGCCAGAATCAATGTCTGTGATCATATTTCTACTCCCAGGGCACAAGAGGCCCTTGAAGAGTTCAGAGAAAGGTTTGGAAGACCGGCTCAGAGCACACTTCTCTACCACTGGGCACGACTAATAGAACTTGTGTATGCCTGTGAGAGGACTGTGGAGTTGCTTGAGGACGAACAGTTGACTGACCCCAATGTCCGTTCAAAGTGCGAACCAGGAGCGGGTCGCGGCGTCGGTTGTGTAGAAGCCCCAAGGGGAACGCTGATCCATGACTATGAAACCGATGAAAAGGGCTGCATAGTCAGAGCCAATATGATAGTTGGTACCACTCACAACATAGCCCCAATGAACATGAGTGTAGCACAGGCCGCTAAATCTCTAATCAAAAATGGATCATACGACGAGGGGCTCTTGAATAGAGTTGAAATGGCGGTGCGAGCGTACGATCCGTGAATTTCCTGTGCCACACACCGCCTGGATGGCGGAATTCCCTTGTCAGTAACAATTGTTGATTCAAAGGGAAATATTGTCAGGAATTTAAGGGCATAAGGTTTTATGGTAAGCGCTCACAGGATAAACTATAAAGTCGCTCATCAATCTCCCCTCCTCCTCCTCATAGGGCCCCCTGCGAGCGCTTACCCATTTCCTTTGGGCATTGGCCTTTTTTTATCCCCTTTTAAACCCGATTCCAAGGAGAGGAAAAATGGAAGAAAACAAAAAGCGTGAGAGGATAATGGTAAAAGCTGAGTCTCCCAGTTGTGCATGCGGTTACATTGGTCACATGACTGTTTCCGAATTAAAGGAAAGGGCTTTAGGAGAAGAGTTTGATGCCAGGTGCCCTGTCTGCAGGCAAATTCACCTTACCAGGGAGGAAATCGAGGAACTTGAAAGCCAGAAAATAACTAGATCTGAAAAATTTTGTCATATTAAAGAAGAAGCGGAAGCCAGGGGCAATATGTCATAGACGGGGAATCAAAAAAGTAAATTTTGATCCCTTACCCCACTGGCTTTCTACAGTAATATCTCCACCCTGGGCCAGGGCAATCTCTTTTGCAATTGAGAGGCCGAGGCCGGTGCCCTCAGGGTGGAGTTTCTTGGTCTCTTTTACCCTGAAAAAACGGTTAAATATCTTTTTTTGACTATCAAGGGGGATTCCAGGTCCATGATCTATGATGTTTATTGCAACAAACTCAGAGCTCTCTTGGATAGTTAAGAGCACTTCTTGATCTTCTCCCCCATATTGGACAGCATTTTCAATTATGCTATTTAAGGCAATTTGGGTGAGATCAGGATGGCCCTTTACCAATAGCCTGTCTGTATCAGACATGAATTTAACATTTTCATAAAGTTCAGTGATTTCATTAATAAGACCTATTATGTCAAAATTTTTAATAGTATCGCTGCTAAGCCCCCGGCGAATTCTCGATAATAGCAAGATATGTTTAATAATATTAGTGAGCCTTTCAGTATTTTTTATTATTAAGGCGAGAAATTCTTCTTTTTTTTCCTCAGGGATATCTTTTTGTTCTAACAATGTCTCTGCATAGCCTTGTATAGAGGCAAGGGGAGTGCGAAATTGGTGTGCGGCATCTGAAAGACCTTTCAATATGCTTTCTGGGTCTTCGGTAGTCCTCTTTTTTTGTATTAATAGAATAGTTAACTCATCAATATCATTGAATTTAAAAGGCTTGTAATCCACAGATAGTGTTTCCCCCCAGTGAGTCTTAAAGGTGAAAGTAAGTGGGGGATCATGTTGAAGCAATGACCTTGAGCGTATTACCTCAAGAATGGATTTTCCCTTCCAATAATCATGATTTTGTGGAAGTTTCAGCAGTTCAATGGCCACCTTATTTATATGAACGATGTGTTTATTTTTATTTATTACGATAACACCGTGTAGGGTCTTTTCTATGAGGAACAGGAAGAGATCTTTATATAGAGTATGTGACGAAGGAGTCTTGGTAATATCAAGTAATGTTTCTTTTTTTTGGGCCTTATTCAAGTAAGATTTTAATATGTTAAGCATGATAGTAACTAGTCACTAAAGAATTTTCACTCAAATGTAATTGATAATAAATTTGGAACCATAGTCAAATTTTAAATAATAAAAAAGGGGCCACGTGGGCCCCTTTTTTTCCTCATAATTAACAAAAATGACAATTAGATGTCATAGTAGAGGAAGAACTCATATGGATGTGGACGAAGCTTGACAGGATTGATTTCATTTTCAGTCTTGTACTCAATCCACATGTCAATGGCATCCTGAGTGAAAACATCTCCCTTGAGCAAGAACTCGTGGTCTTCCTTAAGGGCATTGATTGCCTCTTCAAGGGAACCTGGAGCAGATGGGATGTTTGCGAGTTCTTCTGGTGGGAGATCATAGATGTTCTTGTCAAGTGGTTCGCCTGGGTCGATCTTGTTTTCGATTCCGTCGAGGACTGCCATGAGCATTGCTGAGAATGCGAGGTAACCATTACAGGATGGGTCAGGAGTACGGAACTCGATCCTCTTGGCCTTTGGAGATGCAGAGTACATTGGGATACGAACTGCTGCACTCCTGTTACGGCTTGAGTATGCCAGATTTACTGGTGCCTCATAGCCTGGGACCAATCTCTTGTAGGAGTTGGTTGAGGGGTTGGTGAAGGCGCAAAGGGCCCTGCAGTGCTTCAGAATTCCGCCAATGGCATAAAGGGCAGTTTCTGAAAGACCAGCATACTTGTCTCCGGCAAAGACAGGTTCACCATCTTTCCATATACTTATATGGGTGTGCATACCAGTACCATTGTCGCCAAAGATTGGTTTGGGCATGAAGGTCACTGTGCGACCGTACTTGTATGCCACATTCTTGAGCACGTACTTGAACCACATTAACTGGTCGCCCATCTGGAGAAGGGGTTTGAAGCGCATGTCAATTTCAGCCTGACCAGCAGTGGCGACCTCGTGGTGCTGGCATTCTACGTCGATACCGAGGGATTCCAAAGTGAGGAGCATTTCTGTCCTCATGTCCTGGAACTTGTCAGTTGGAGGAACTGGGAAGTAGCCTTCTTTGTGTCTTGGCTTGTAGGCAAGGTTTGGGCACTCATCGCGGCCTGAATTCCAGATACCCTCAATGGAATCAACCTGATAGAAGCAACCGTTGGGTTGATTTTCATAGCGAACGTCGTCAAAGATGAAGAATTCTGCCTCTGGGCCGAAGTAAGCTATATCACCTATCCCTGTACTTTTAAGATATGCCTCTGCCTTTTTGGCAATGTTCCTGGGGTCCCTTGAATATGGCTCCCTTGTCACAGGGTCAACAATGTCTCCAATGAGGACAAGAGTTGGTTCTTCGAAGAATGGATCGATTTGGGCAGTGGAAGGATCTGGTATAACAAGCATGTCACTTGCATTGATTGGCTGCCAGCCCCTTATACTTGAGCCGTCAAATCCGTACCCATCTTCGAAGCTTCCTTCATCAAGTTCGCTGATGGGCACAGAAAAGTGCTGCCAGACTCCAGGATAGTCAAGGAATCTAATGTCTACTACCTTGACCCCTTTTTCCTTCGCAAATTCAAGCACATCTTTAGGTGTCATAACGCGTCCTCCTTAGATTTATTTTTTTCTAGATTATAATTCTCAGGGTCTAAGACCCTAAAATACGCATTCCGTTGCAAAAGAAAGTGCATCCTTTAACTCATTACAAAATTCAGGATCTGTAATCTTTTCTCCATATTCATCTAAACAATAGAATGAAAGGGAAATTCTATCTGCACTTGGGCCCATCTTAGCCCTAAATATGTTGATACCAAAGTCAGCCATAGTTCTAGTAATAGAATACAAAAGTCCTATTTTAGGATCAGATATAATATCTACAACTGTATAAAAGTCAGATACTTCATTATCTATCTTTATTTCAGATTCCCCTTGTACCAGACAAATTGGGCCCTGGCTACCGGAAAAAGACATAAATTTTTGTGAAAGTCTGTGAGGGAGTCCAAGTCTTCCTGAAATGGCCTTTTTCATCATTTCTTCGAGCTTATTCCAGTCCATTTCCTGAAAATCGATTGCAAAGGTTGGTTCTACGTCGAGGACATCCACAACAGTGCCATCTTTAAGAGTAAATATCTGTGCTGCTAGGACCTTCAGGTTTTCAAGGGCAAGAACTCCACATATCTTTGATAGGAGGCCTGTCCTGTCTTTTGTCATGATGAGCATTGACCAATAGGCACGCTTATCTTCTGGAACCAGGATTACCAGCCTTCTATTCAATTCTTTTTTTAGTTTCAGATGTTCTTCTATTGCCTCTGGAGTAAAGGACATGAGATAATCTTCTGGAAGATCATCGAGGATAGAGACATGTTCTTCTCCGATCCTCTCTTTGATCTTTTCTTTCATCCACTCTATGCCCTTCACTCTGTCTGGATCCAGGAGATCTTTACGTTCCAGAAGGTGGGCAATCCTGAGGTATAGCTCCAGAATAAGGGCCCCCTTCCAGTCGCTCCATGCGTTAGGTCCGGTTGCCTTGGCGTCTGCTATAGTCAGGAGATAGAGCATTGTTAGGCGTTCTGGATCTGAGATCAGGCGAGCACACCTTAATATCAGTCCTTCGTCTTCAAGGTCCCTTTTAGTTGCAATTTCAGCCAGGAACAGGTGATTTTTTATGAGAAAACACAGGGTCTCAAGATCATCATGGGTTAGTCCCATACGCTCGCCAATCACTTTTCCAAGCTCTTCCCCTTTTTGGGAATGGTTTTCACCATATCCTTTACCAATATCGTGAAAGAGTGCTGCCAGAAATAAAATATGAGGACGAGTGAGTGTAGAAAATAGATGTTTTTCTTCTTGCCTCAATTTTGATATCTCAAAAACGGTTTCTATCAGATGAATGTCCACAGTATTTACATGATAAACATCGTACTGGGCAAGGGCCTTGATAAAAGAAAATTCTGGAATGTAGTTACACAAGACGTCTGTCTCGTGATGCATAACAAAAAGTAGCCTTCGAGGATCTTTTGACTCCATAAGAGAGTCGACAAACCATTTGGCACAAGCGCTGGAAGCTCTAAATGACTCGTCAATATATTGTGTACATTCCCTGATAATCTTTTTGGTCCTGTAGTGAAGAGGTATATCATTTTGGGCGGAATAATGAAAAATTTTCATTATTAGTTGAGGATTTTTTTTAAGGCGCTCCTTTGAGTCGATAACAATTCGTTTGTTTATGATCTCTATACCAGGTTCAAGTACTGTGGAGCTTTGGGCACGTACCCTTGGGTTTAGAACTTCATAAACGTGTTCTAGGTATAGATCAGTGATAGAGCTTATGGAATTAAGGGCCTCGTGGACCTCTTTCATGAACTGTTCTACCCCAAGGATTTTTTTACTGTCTGAGAACTTTAAAAGTCTTGCGATTTCAACTTGGTATTCAAAAAATAGTCTGTCATTTTTTTTGTTACTTACAAAGTGTAGTCTATTTCTTACCCTGATGAGTTCAAATAAGGCCGCCTTTAGCCTTTCGTATTCCTCTTTTGAAATTATTCCTTCTTTTTGAATACCTTGTAGATTTTGGATTCCAAATAGTACCTTTGAGATCCAAATTATTGTATGAAAGTCCCTTAAACCACCTCTTCCGTCTTTAATATTGGGCTCAAGAAGATAGGCATGGTCTCCAAAGCGTTTTAACCGCTCACGCCTATGGTCAATTAGGGATTCTACGAACTGTCTTCTCCGCCCCTCTATAAACTTTGAAAAGATATTGTTTATAAAATTGTTAAAGAGCCATGTATCGCCACAAATGAGCCTGGCATCGAGAAAAGATACCAGGAGAAAGAAATCATTGTCAGCTTCCTTAATACATTCCTCTATGGTCCTTACACCGTGTCCGACCTCGCGTTTAGAATCCCATAGGGGATAAAATATCGCGTTACAGACTTCATCGAGATTGTTTTGCTGCCCTGGTTCATAAAGAATCATTAGATCAATGTCGGAATAGGGGTATAGCTCTTGCCTGCCATACCCCCCCAGGGCAATGATGGAAACTCCGTCTTGGATCTCCGACGGAAGTTTATTGAAAAGGTTTATTATCCACTTGTCTATTATATTGGAATGGACCTTGAGGAGTCTCTCTCCAGAGAGACCCCTGGCCCATAAATCTTCCAATATGTTTTTTCCAGATGGAAGGATTACAGGTTTGTCAACGCTTGACTGAAATATCCAGGAATATGCATCTTCAACAGATGACTTTTCCACTGGCCTAGATTGCATCCTTTCCTCTTTCTCCTGTCCTAACTCTTACTACCTCTTCAACTGGCAGGACAAAGATCTTTCCGTCACCTATCTTTCCAGTCTGGGCGGCATCTCTTATCTTTGTGATAACCTGTTCCACCTGTTCGGCCTCAACAATAATTTCTAGTTTTACTTTTGGTATAAAATCAACTACATATTCTGCTCCACGATAAATTTCTTTATGCCCTTTTTGTCTCCCGTAACCCTTTACCTCAGAGATTGTCATGCCCTTTATTCCGATTTCATTTAGGGCCTCTTTGACATCATCCAGTTTAAAGGGTTTGATGATTGCCTCAATTTTTTTCATAATAGGTTGCCTCCTTTTGTTTTATGCCTGGAGTGTACAGTTCTCTAAAGACTATAGCCCATCTCACTGTGTTGTGTAAGATCCAGACCCTGAACTTCTTGCTCTTCATCAACTCTAACTCCCACAACGAGATCTGTGATTTTGAGTATTATATAAGTAACTACCATTGAATATCCGATTGCTGCAAAGGCGCCAATGGCCTGAACCACAAATTGATGAGGGTTTCCAAAAAATAGACCGTTTGCCCCGTCTGGATTCCAAAATGTAGATGCAAAAAGTCCTGTTGCTAGAGCACCCCAAAGGCCTCCAATTCCATGCACGCCTACTACATCTAGGGCATCGTCATAACCCAATTTGACCTTTAAAAGGACAGCCATATAACATACGATTCCAGCAACACCACCGATAATGACTGCAGGAATTGGTCCAACAAAACCCGCAGCTGGTGTGATGGCCACAAGCCCAGCAACTGCACCTGAGGCAGCGCCAAGGGTAGTGGGTTTTTTCTGGAAGATCCATTCTGCAAAGGTCCAGGAAAGAAGTGCGGCTCCAGTTGCAATCTGTGTAGTAAAGAATGCAAGTGCTGCGGTTTTTCCAGCAGAAAGGGCGCTTCCAGCATTAAAGCCAAACCATCCAAACCATAGGATTCCAGCCCCCAGTATGGTCATTGGAAGGTTATGTGGATGAAATGCCTCTTTTCCATAGCCTCTTCTTTTACCGAGAAACATTGCTGTGACCAGTGCAGCAGCCCCTGAGTTGATGTGGATAACAGTACCTCCAGCGAAATCAAGAGCACCCATATTGCCAAGCCATCCACCGCCCCAGACCCAATGACAAACTGGGAAGTAAACGAAGGTTGCCCACAGCGTAGTAAAAATCATAAATGCCGAGAACTTCATTCTTTCTGCAAATGCACCTGTAATTAGGGCAGGTGTAATAATGGCAAACATGAGTTGAAATGCACAAAATATCAGTCCAGGGATGGTATCAGCATAAGGGCTAGGTTCAAGTCCAACTCCCTTAAGCCACAAATGATCCAGCCCACCAATAAAGCCCCCTATATCTGGACCAAAAGAAAGAGAATATCCAAATATTACCCATAAGATAGAGATAAGCCCAAGACAAACGAAGCTCTGCATAATGGTACTTAGGACGTTTTTTGATCGTACTAATCCACCGTAAAATAGCGCGAGTCCAGGGGTCATTAACATAACAAGGGCAGTTGCGATCATCATAAAGGCTGTATCTGCACTGTTCATAAGGTATTGATTCCTCCTTTTTTAAATTAAACATTTGAATATCGGAATTTGAAAAGAGAAAAATGAGTTTTTCTCAAATTTTTTTTGTACAATTCCGATATTCAAATGTTTTTTGTGGTTATGAAGTATACGCCGTTTCACTGTGTTCGCTAAGATCGAGACCTTCGGTCTCTGCCTCAGAAGATACTCTGAATCCCATGGCAACATCTATTGCCTTCATAATGATCCAGGTGACAACGAGTGTGTAAACACCAACTGCAACTATCCCATAAAGCTGAGTAAAGAGGAACTGAGGATTTCCAAAAAATAGCCCGTTAACTCCACCGGGATTAATGGCTTTTGAAGCAAAAAGTCCTAGACAAATGGTCCCTGTCAGTCCTCCAACTCCGTGAATACCCACGACATCAAGGCTATCATCATAGCCAAATTTATCTTTTAGTATTACAGCAATGTAGCAGATGATACCGGCAGTTAGGCCAATTATTATGGCTGAAACTGGCCCAACAAATCCTGCTGCAGGGGTTATTGTGGCAAGCCCTGCTATGGCCCCAGATGCTGCTCCAAGGGTGGTTGGTTTGCCCCTATGGATCCATTCGATTCCAAGCCATGTAGCCATGGCTACAAGTCCTGCTATATGGGTTGCCACTGCTGCTGATGCAGCTATTTCATTTGCAGCTAGGGCGCTTCCTCCATTGAAACCGAACCATCCAAACCATAGGAGCCCTGTGCCAAGCAGGGTCATGGGAAGGTTGTGAGGTGCAAAGCTCTGTTTTCCATAACCCTTTCTCTTCCCAGTGATCAAGGCTCCAACCAGTGCTGCAACACCACAGGTGAGGTGAACAACAAGGCCTCCAGCAAAATCAAGAACGCCCTTTTCCTTCAGCCAACCACCTGTGCCCCAGATCCAGTGGCATACTGGATTATATACAAAAATTGCCCATAGAAGGCTAAATACAATAAATGGAGCAAACCTAACGCGTTCTGCAAATGCCCCTGTTATGAGCGCAGGGGTAATGATTGCAAACATACATTGGTATAGCATGAATGCAGTTTGAGGAATTGTTGGAGCATAGTCTGGGTTTGGTGCCATACCAACTCCTTTTAGACCCAGCCATGAAAGGTCTCCTACAAAGCCATGGACGTCAGGGCCAAAAGACATAGAATAACCAATAATTACCCATTCAATCCCAACAATAGACGCCATAATAAGGCTTTGGAGTATAGTGCCTAATACATTTTTGCTTCTCACCATTCCTGCATAAAAGAGACCCAATGCCGGGGTCATCAAAAACACAAGGGCTGCACAGATAAGGATAAAAGCAGTGTCACCTGGATTTATTTGGCTCATTTTACGTAACCTCCCGAATTTTTTGTTTTTGATGCTACAAAATTGTAGCATGAAATATATCTCACGAGAGGTACGCAATTTTTTTGCCAAAAAAATCGATCTATTAACTAATTTATTGTTTTTATTTAAAAATTTTTCAAAGAGCAGTTTACAATTTTGTCCTTTTTGTTTCAAAAATGTAATAAAATGCTTTTTAATTTACAAAAATGTATCTTTGGGCGCCTGAGGCGCCCAAAGAATTAAGTTGGAGGTCCCTAGATTAAAAAGAGAGATTTACTGTTATGCCACCATAAACAAAATTGTCCTTTCCTCCGTGATTTGCATTGCCTGCTTGCATATCATCTGCAGCATCCTGACAGAGGGGAAAAGACCAGTAAAGTTCTGGGGAAACCGATATATATTCTGCTACAGGAATATTTAATGATATAGAAGCAAGGCCATCATGGAAATTACTGTACTCATCACTAGGATCATTTGGGTCTGCGTAGACGCCACTGTCATTTGAGATGAGATAGCTTCCCTGCAATCCCATATCCAGGCTGGCATTTCTCCATGGCAATGCAATGGAATGAGAAATGCCAAGGGTAATATATGTGCTGGGGGCATGGGCAAATTCCCTGTAAATAGTAAGTGTTGGGTTTAAGAATGTATTTAATCCTGCGGTTACGTACACCTCATGGCTGTCGTCACTGCCGGGAAGTGCATACCAAATCCAGCCTGCACCAACAGAAACACCATTAATTTCAGTGTCATATGATAGGGTAAAGTCTGTTTCATTTAGATTCTCGAGGCTTGTGTCATAGGGGTTAGTGTCTATGTTTTGCCATATACTTGCTCCAAAGCCCTCGTAGCTCAATCCAAAATAGGGTTGGACCACTAGACTGTCTTTTGAAAGTTCATAGCCTCTCCATATGTATTGGCTTGTTAGGGTAAGAGAGGCATCTACACTGGGTTTTGCCTCATCAGCCCTTACAAATCGTGGTGTAAAGACAGTTGCACAGATCATCATGCATAAGACCAGTATATTAATTTTTTTACAGTTTTTCATGATTTATCCTCCTTAATTAAGTTTTTTTATATTCTTTTTAATATTCTCCCTATCTCTCCACATATATTTACATATATATCACCTCCTTTCTATTCATTAAATTATTGTTTAGCATATTTATGCTATATAGCTGTTTCTCCCATTTCGCCACTTCTTATTCTTAAGGCATTTTCCACTGGATAGATAAAAATCTTTCCATCCCCTATTTCACCAGTCCGTGCAGTCTGCCTAATGGCAACCACTATCTTTTCTACCTCTTCGTCTTTACAGACAATTTCTAGTTTTGCCTTTGGAAGAAGATCTACCTTAAATTCTCTTCCTCTAAACTGTTCAACAATTCCACTTTGCCTGCCATGGCCTTCAACAGGCGTTATAGTAACGCCTGGAATTCCAATCTCTTCAAGAGCATTCCTTACCTCATCTAGCTTTTCGGTTCTAATAATCGCCCTTATCTCTTTCATTTCATTGCCTCCGTTTTTATGACCTTATTGTGTAAAATTCAGGATATGCAGGTGTTCCGTGTTCAATAATATCGAGACCCTGTATTTCCTCTTTGGGAGAGACCCTGATTCCTATTGTGGCATCCAGGACCTTGAATACAATGTAGCCAGTCACAAAGGCCCATAGGATCAGAGCGCCTGCTCCAATAAGCTGTGCAATAAGCTGGTCTGCACCGCCTCCAAAGAAGAGACCCTTTACGAAAGGTGGTTCTGTTGAGTAGTTTCCATATGTACCGTCTGCAAAAAGGCCCACTGCTATGAGGCCCCAGATTCCGCACACTCCATGTACGCTAACTGCACCAACAGGGTCATCAACGCCTCTATTTTCCAGGAACAGTACGCTTAAGACCACGAGTACACCTGCTATTGCCCCAATTATCACTGCACTTGTAGAATTTACCCAGGCACATGGGGCTGTTATTGCCACTAAACCAGCAAGTGCTCCGTTAAGGGCCATTGCCACATCGAACTTCCCTGTTCTGGCGAGCACCACAAGAAGAGCTGCTAGAGAGGCTGCTGATGCTGCAAGGGTGGTGTTTACAGCTATTATGGAAATCCTTAAGTGATGGGCGCTAAAGGTGCTTCCGGGATTGAAGCCAAACCACCCAAACCAAAGGATGAAGGTTCCAAGGGCTGCAAGGGTCAGGTTGTGGCCTGGAATCACTCTGGGTTTTCCATTTTTGTCATACTTTCCAAAGCGTGGGCCAAGGACTATTGCACCTGCAAGGCCTACAATGCCGCCAACTGCATGTACTACTCCTGAACCGGCAAAATCAGCGAATCCTATTCCGTATGGAAGATTACTTAGCCAACCGCCACCCCATGCCCAATGTCCAAATACAGGATAGATAATAAGGCATATTGCAGCAGAATATCCGAGATATGCCTGAAATTTTAGCCTTTCAGCTACTGCGCCAGAAACGATTGTGGCGGCTGTGGCAGCAAATACCATCTGCCAGAAAAATGTAAGGTAATTGTTTACGTCGTAGCCATCTCCAGAAAGAAAAAATCCTGATGTACCTATGAGACCAAATTTGTCAGCACCCAGCATTATTCCGTATCCAAGTGCCCAATACGAAAGAGACCCAACAACGAAGTCCATGAGATTCTTTGCCAACAAATTGGTTACGTTTTTACTCCTGCAAAAGCCCGATTCAACACAGGCGAAACCTGCCTGCATAAACATGACTAAAAAACCGCAGATAAGTACCCATACAAAGTCTACGGCGAGTCCAGGGTCTCCTTTTAGAGTTTCAACCCCTAATGGATCTCCAGCATTGGAGATAGAGACCATGGCCACAGAAAGGAACAACAATAAAAAGGTTGCGATTCGTAGGGGGCTTTTAAAAATCATATTCGTCCTCCTTTTGGTGTTTTTGTTTTGGCTATTAAATTTGCAGATTTAATGCCAAAAATAAAAAGCTTGTTAAATCAATTGGTTATAATTTTCGAAAAAGGATTTGTTAAAATAGATTTAATATGCACTACATTTTTGTAATAAATTTTATGTGGCGGTTTACATTTTTGTTTAATTTTTTCGTATCTCTGGCAAAATGGGTCTGTGGTGAAAGCTCGTTGGGGGGTAAAGTTTTTCTTTAGGACATTTGCTTGGCACTTTTTATTGGGCACTCAACAAAAAAGGGGAGGTATCGGAGTCTTTAAATCATCCCTTTTGCATCTTTGGGGCTTCTGGATGCTTACTACAATTTGTATTAGTATGTATGTGATGAATTAAGTTTTTAAAATAAGCCAAAGATATTTAGTACGTTTATTCGAGTGGTTGAACCGATGTTTCAAAAAAGATTAACAAGGGCCTTTCATATGAATTTATTGGTCCAGCTAGGTTGATTTCGAAATCTATTTGCCCTTTAGGGTTGAAAGGGTATATTCATGCTTAAAGATTAAGTTTCCATGCTCAATGAAGTGATTTACTGATTGTAAGGAGGGTAGTAGGGACACCTACTTCATTTATGAAAGTCTTACTTGTATATCCGTATTTCTTGACTGAAAGAGGAAAAGATTATGACGTCAGACCCCTGCCAATAGGTTTGCATTACATTGGTGCCTATTTAATTGAGGCGGGCCATGAGGTGGAAATCCTCAATCTCCATGGACTTGGGGGGAACCTAGATGAACTTCGTTCTATTTTTGAAGAAAGAGAATTTGACTGCCTTGGAGTATCGCTTTTCAATGGAAATAGGTTTGGTGCCCTTGATTGCGCAAAGATAGCCAAAGAAATAAACCCCAATACTAAGGTCATATTTGGTGGGGTTGGTGCAACATTTTTGTGGGATTTCTTTTTAAGGCATTTTGATTTCGTTGACTTTATCGTAAGAGGAGAAGGGGAAGAGACATTTAAGGAGCTTTTGGAGGCTGTTGAAAAGGGAGGAGATCCAGAGAGTTTTCTCCGTATTAAGGGCTTGGCCCTACGGGATATTAAGGGCAGGCCAGTTAAGACACAAGAGCGTCCATTTATTAAAGACCTTGATGCGCTTCCAGACCCATCCAAGTACTTTAAATTTCAGCACGTAATATCGTCTCGTGGTTGTCCATGGAATTGTACATTTTGTGGATCACCCCGATTTTGGAAAAGGAGAGTTAGGTTCCATTCTCCAAAGTATTTTGTAGATCAGCTTGAACGATTAAACAAAAAGGGAGTTAATTTCTTTTATGTTTCAGATGACACCTTCACCTTAAACAAGGACCGAGTCATTGATATTTGTCAGGAAATTGTGAAAAGAAGACTCAATATATCCTGGTACGCAATTTCTAGGGTAAACTGTGTGGATGAAGATATTGTTTACTGGATGAAAAGAGCCGGATGTATTCAAATTAGTTACGGAGTAGAGAGTGGATCAAAGGCGATCAGAGATTTCTTTAATAAACAGATATCAGATGATGACATAAAGAAGGCCTTTCATATTACAAGACGTTTTGGGATATTACCGAGGGCTTATTTCATTTATGGCGCTCCAGGAGATGGGAAGAAGTCAATTCAGGAGTCTATAGATCTGATTCGAGACATAAAACCCCTTTCAATGGTATCCTATATACTAGATTTGTATCCAGGCACTAAACTTTATGACAATTTTGTAAAAAAGAACAGGGTTACAGATGACATTTGGTTAGAGCCAATAGAAGACATCATGTATTTTGAGACCGATCCAAAGATGAACTCAGACGAAGTCCTTCAGATGGGCCGTCGCCTGAAAAAGGCATTTTATTCAATGCTACCAAATTTCATAGAAGAGCTTGAATTTGAAGAAAAAGACGAACTAAAAGAGCATTATGCGGCATTTTGTGCTAGACTTGGTTTTACTTTTACCCATGGTGACTACGCTCAAAACGAGCTGATTCCCAACAAAGAAAGGGCAGCTGAGATGCTTTTTAAAAAGGCCCTGAAATGGTGGCCCAATCACGATGCCTTTTTAGGCCTTGGAATGCTATATCAAAAGAGAAGGGAATTTGATAATTCCATAGAAATTTTAAGACAAGGTCTTAAACTCTATGATGATAGTGAAGAATTGAATATTTGCCTTGGAATAAATTTGATGAATTTGGGTCAATTTAAAGATGCAATGGCCATTTTTAAAAGGTTTCCATCATCTCCACGGGCAAAAAGGTTTTACGAGATTTGTGCCTCTAAATGAAAAATTATTGGTTTTTCTTCATTATATTTTTCTTGATATTTACTCCATTTAAATGTTATGCCCTTCAAGAACATGGAGCTATTGAAGGCCTTTTGGCACATCAAGGGGCACACATACTCTTTTTTTGGGCAATGTGCGACTTTTCGTACCGCTTGATAAAAACAGATTTTTTTCAACCTAAGATTAGAAAATACTTTCTTATTGGTTCTATCTTGTTGTGCATTTGGAATATTTGGGCCTTTGTGGGGCACATATTAGCAATAAAATACAAGGTAGGGCCTCTTATTCATGAGGAAGGCATTATTTGGGGTGGTAAATGGAAAATTAATGGATTTATAGACCTCTTATATTATACGCTAAAGATGGACCACTTAGTCCTCGTTCCTTCAATAATCTTTTTCTTTTTGGCCTCACGTAGTGTTTTGAAAAAAAATACTAGGGATCAATCCTGATGGTATTGCCTCACGTTCCCATAATGTTTGTCGATATTTTGGGATCCTTTTTGGTGATAATTTTTTCAATTTTCATGGTGAGAAATTTTGCGAAGAATTTTAAGAGATCACCCTCGAATGCCATGGCAGTATATCTCTTTTGGTTCGCCGCATCACTCTTTATTTTTGCCCTGTCCCGTTCCATGGGACATATTTTAAAACATATCCTTTTTTTTACTGGGAGAACCCATGTATGGACTGTTATTTCTTCCTATAGCGGGGCTATTAATACGATTGCAATAGTATTTATGGCTGCAGTCACAATGTTTTTTAAACGTATGCTAGGTATTTTTAGGGCTATGGAACATGACCAGCGCAAGATAGCAGAGTCATCTAGAGAACTCCTAAGATTAAATGAACAGATGAATCAATTAGTTGGTGAAAGAACAAGGTCTGAGATGGTATTGCGTCTTGCCCATGAGATAAGAAATCCAATTACGATAATTGGGGGTCTTTTACGAAGGGCAGAGAAGGGGATATCGGATTACAATAAATTTAAGAAATCTTATATACCAAAGATATTGGAACAGGCTGGAAGGCTTGAAGAGATTGTAAGGCGTTTTGAAGAAGTCCTATCTAAACAGACCAGGAGCTTTGTGGTCTTAGATTTAAATGAGTTGGCCCTAAGGTGCGTTGATCAGACCAGGGAGATGGCTTCAAAGAAGGAAATTTCCCTCGATTTTGAAGGGGCTAAACAACCTTTATTCTTTAAAGGGAATAGAGAGATTTTGGAATTAAGCATAAGACATCTGATAGACAATGCCATTGAGGCATGTAAAAGGGGAGATAATATTAAAGTTACTGCATCTCCGTCTCTCGATGGCGTGGTGTTGGAGGTGTCTGATACAGGGCCAGGTATCCCGAAAGAAGTTTTGGATCACATTTTCGAACCCATTTTTGAAACGCATGAGGGGACGATAGGCCTTGGACTATCTTTTGTAAAGCAGGTGGTGGAAGAACACAATGGTGCTTTGAAAGTAGAGACTATTCCTGGAAAAGGTACTACTATAGTAATGGAATTTCCTACCTATCTCAAAGAAGAACCTATGAATG
This sequence comes from Dissulfuribacter thermophilus, assembly GCF_001687335.1. Lineage (NCBI taxonomy): Bacteria > Pseudomonadati > Thermodesulfobacteriota > Dissulfuribacteria > Dissulfuribacterales > Dissulfuribacteraceae > Dissulfuribacter > Dissulfuribacter thermophilus. Next base: position 75,419 of record NZ_MAGO01000006.1, read on the forward strand.
GAAAAGATTTATAAGATCCATAGGTTTTTTCAGTAGTGCCTTTGCCCCATTTTTTGATAATTCTTCCTGGGTTCTAAAACCCCAAAGTACTCCACAAGGGAACATTTTAGCATTCTGTGCAGTCTTCATATCGATCTTGGTATCGCCAACAAAAATGATTTCATTCGGCGAAATATCAAGTTCTTTAGCAATAATGGTAGCACCTTTTGGATCAGGTTTTCTTGGGATATCTTCTTTTTCACCTAGTGCCATTTTAAAAGGCCATTTTGCCAAAAACGATTCCACGCATGCAATGGTAAATGCGTGAGGTTTATTTGAGAGCACTGCTAGATCAATTCCCATTTGAACAAGGGTATCCAGAAGTTCTGGAATACCATCATAGGGTTTTGTATAGTGGTTCCAATTTGAACGATAGTCACTTATGAACTGTTGCCTTAAGTGCTCAATATTTTCCTGGGTACGTAACTTTTGGGGAAGAACCTTTTCTGCAAGTACTCTCGCCCCTTCTCCAACAAAATTTTTATATGCCTCAATTGGATATGGCTTGAGCCCAAAGGCAACTAGTGTCCTATTCATGGCCTCTGCTATATCCCTTAAGGTATCCAAAAGTGTCCCATCAAGGTCGAAAATGACTGCCTTAAACCTTTTTTCTGAATGCTGGCCCATTTTTTCACCTAAAAATCATTCACTTATTTGAATAACACACTATAATCAAAATTATACACTTTCGCCATTCAGGATTTTATTTTTCGTAGAGCTTATTGTATGTAGATTTCCTCGTGATGTTACCTGGGAGGTGTGAAAATGAAATGCCATGAGGTTGATTATAAAATTTATGGACATGATTTACAGGTGGTTGAAGTGGAACTCGATCCTGGAGAAACCGTTGTTGCTGAAGCAGGGGCAATGAATTGGATGGAAGATGGAATAACCTTTGAGACAAAAATGGGAGATGGATCAGAGGCTTCGGCAGGTCTTATTGGAAAGGTACTAGGTGCTGCAAAAAGAAGGTTAGCCGGAGAATCGATCTTTATGACTCATTTTACCAACAGAGGAGAAGGCAAACGCAGAGTGGCATTCGGGGCACCGTATCCAGGTCAAATTATACCAGTGGATATGTCTAGGATAGGTAATGTGCTCTATTGTCAAAAAGATGCATTTTTGTGTGCAGCACTTGGTACAAGAATAGGGATAGCGTTTACTAAACGTTTTGGAGCCGGATTTTTTGGTGGAGAGGGATTTATACTTGAAAAGTTGGAAGGAGACGGCATGGCCTTTATCCATGCAGGGGGTACCCTTGTGGAAAAGGAACTTTCAGGAGAAGCCCTTAGGGTGGATACTGGATGCATTGTTGGCTTTACCCAGGAAATCGACTATTCTATTGAGGCCGTTGGAGGCCTTAAGTCTATGTTTTTTGGGGGTGAAGGCATTTTCTTGGCCACCCTTAGAGGATATGGAAAGGTTTATCTTCAAAGTCTTCCTTTCTCTAGGCTTGCCGACCGAATTTTTAGGAATGCTCCAGAACTGGTGAAGGATCAGTGCTAGGGGCCTTTGGAGATTTTTTTAACGGCGATGATGATTGAAGAATTTATTAAAATTGTAGCAAATTTTCTTGACGTTTCTAAAAAAAAATGGTATCCACCCCATGCCAATTGAACTGGACGCTTACTCATTTTTTGCCTGGCTTGGCACTAAATGAGAAAGCGATCTATAATTGGTACTATATCTAGACGAAAGTAAGTCCTGGTCGGGACGTGGCGCAGTCTGGAAGCGCACCTGAATGGGGTTCAGGGGGTCGGAGGTTCAAATCCTCTCGTCCCGACCAAATATCCTAAGTAAGAATGAATGGAGGGCGTGCCATGGGCGCAAGTTTAACAGCAGGCCTTTCGGTCAACCATATGGCATGTTCCCAGGGAGACTATCCTGGTGAGCAGAGAGAGCAGTGCCTTGGCACACATTTGCTAGTTGAGCTGTGGAGTGCTCCATTCCCAAAGCTTGCAGATGCCCGGCAGATTCAAGAGATTTTAGGCAAGGCTGGGGCCTGCGACAACGGAATGGGTACGGATAGTCCTGCTGAGGTTAGAGTGCATCAGTTTGATCCGTACGGTGTTTCAGGAACTGCCAGCAGCCCATTGGCCCACATACTCATTCATACATGGCCTGAGAATAGGTATGCTGCTGTGGACATCTTCTCTCATGGAAGAGATGATGCTTACCTAGTTCTTGAACGTATGAAAGAGGCCCTTTGTCCAGAATATGTACACGTTTTGGAAATGAAAAGAGGCCAATTACTTGATATGGAGGACACTTGACTCGAACAATTTGGTCCGAGCGAATTGGACCCGGATATCTTCATTGCTATGAGGCGGAACTTCTTTATGAGGAGAGGACTAAGTACCAACACATGGTCCTCTTTCACAACCCTCTCTTTGGCCGCTGCCTCGTCCTTGATGGCATAGTTCAGTTGACCCAAAAGGACGAATTTATCTATCATGAGATGTTCGTCCATTGTCCTTTTCTGGGGTTACGTTCCACGCCTGAATCAGTTCTCATCATAGGCGGAGCAGACGGAGGGGTACTTAGAGAAGTCCTTACATACGAAGAAGTTAAGCGGGTTGTTCATGTAGAAATTGATGAGGCTGTATTAAAGGCGTGTAAAAAGTATTTGCCTGAAGTATGCGGTGATTGGAATGATCCCAGAGTAGAGCTCATAATAGGGGACGGGGCAAAATATGTAAAAGAGGCAAAAGAAAGGGGAGAAAAGTTCGATTGCATTCTTTTAGATTCCACTGACCCAGTTGGACCGGCAATCGTACTTTTTGAACCGCCTTTTCATAAAGACCTGTTTGATATCTTGAACGATGGCGGAGTGGTAGTACGCCAATCAGGGCTTCCACTTACTATGCCAAAGGTAATGCCTTTTGTTTTTAAAAGATTTCAGGATTTTTTCCAAACCGTAGAGGTCTATAGGGCTCCGGTACCAACCTACGGTGATGAAATGGCATTTGTTGCCGCTACAAAAGGTCCACAGGGTATTTCAAAGTCCAATAAAGAGAGGGTAGGGCGTTTTTATAATCCCAAGATACATGAGGCAGCCTTTGCCCTTCCCACGTGGTGGACAGAACTAATAGATAACTTTGAGGATACTGGCGAGGTGCCTATAGATTCTCTCTATTGATGATTGCCTTTTTAAGTGATTTTGGGCATGCAGATCCATATGTGGGTATAGTTAAAGGAGTAATTCACTCCATAGTAAATGATACCCACGTCATCGACCTTACGCATGAGATAGAGCCTGGAAATATCTTCCAGGCTTCTTTTGTCTTGGGCATTTCCTATAAGTATTTCCCAAAGGGTACCATATTCCTTTGTGTTGTAGATCCAGGAGTTGGTTCTAATAGAAGGGGAATTGTCGGAGCTGGGGGAGGATATTTTTTTGTAGGGCCTGATAACGGAATTTTTAGCCATGTATCCAATGAGTTAGACCTTAAATTTTTTGAAATCAAAAATAAAAATCTCTTTCTCCCAGAAGTTAGCGTAACTTTTCATGGAAGAGATGTCTTTGGACCAGTCGCAGCACACTTAGAAAAAGGAGTTCCTTTAGAAGATATAGGTCCAGGAGTTGAGGACATCACCATCTTAAATATTCCAAAGCCTATCAAGAGGGGGGACTCGATCCAGGGAGAAATTCTCTATTTCGACAGATTCGGCAATGCAATTACAAACATTCCTCTAGATCTCTTTGATGGTTCAGGTAAACAAGACGTAAAAAGTCTATGTGTATCTGTAAAAGGACATAAGTTCCCAGTGGTTGACTGTTATGAATCTGGGAAGGGGAAAGGGGTCTTTGGTATCCTCGGAAGTCATGGATTCCTTGAGCTATCTGTTTATTTGGGAAGTGTAAGGAGTAAGTTGGAAATTAATAGGGGAGACAAGGTAGAAGTTAAAAGTGTGGAGTGTTTTAGAAGTGTTGAGTTTTGAGTGTTGAGTTTTAAGTTGAAGGAAGAAAAATTTTTAGAAGTGTTGAGTTTTGAGTGTTGAGTTTTGAGTTGAAGGAAGAAAAACTTTTAGAAGTGTTGAGTTTTGAGAATAGGTAGTCTTTTTGTCCCCTTCTATGAGTATTTAGCCTGATTTAGCTTTAACATCCGCAACTTGTATGCCAGGTAAACCCGTTCAAGCCTCTGTCTTAGCTCAGGATCTCTCACTCCACTTACCAGTACCTTTGCCCGTTCCTTTAGTTCTTCTGGTACATTATCATAATTAGGTCTATAGGAGTCTCGTTTATCTTTTGATCTGGCCTTAAGCTCTTTGACGTCTCCCTGAATAAACCTAATTTCCTTTAACTTTGCCTCTGGAGGCAGATGGGAGTTTAGTTGTTGAAGAATCTTGAAACGTTCCAAAAAGAGTTGTTGCATCCAAACTGCATCGGATACCCTCACTATCAACAGCTCTGTTCCAACTATTCTTTCAGGCCATGCGTTGTGAGATACAGGTTCTCCAACAACTTCGCTCCATTTTTTCCAGATTATGGCCTGACTGAAGTTTCTACTCCAGCCAGGCCTTCTTTCAGTCACACTGGTTAAAATACTCTTAATTGGCCTTAAACTCACCCTTCAACCTCTCCAGGGGTTCCTCTATTACCTTTCTTATCTCTTCCATGCGTTCTGGGCTGGTGGCTTCGAACCTCAAAACAAGAACTGGCTGAGTGTTGGATGCCCGAACAAGCCCCCAGCCATCTGGAAAGATTACCCTTACTCCATCGACATCAACTACCTTATATTCTGTCTCATCTTTGAAATACTGTACCAGTCGTTCAACCAGTTTAAACTTTATCTCTTCTGGGCAATCGACTCGGATCTCAGGGGTGGAGTAGGTCTTTGGTACATCTTTTAAGAGTTCAGAGGCAGGTGAGTTTGATCTAGAAAGGATCTCTGCAAACCTTAAAGATGCATAGATGCCATCGTCAAAACCAAAGTATCTGTCTGCAAAGAAGATATGTCCACTCATTTCGCCAGCAAGGAGGGCATTTTCTTCCTTCATCTTCTTTTTAATTAGACTATGGCCGGTCTTCCACATTATGGGGCGTCCGCCGTGTTTTTCAATGTCATCATACAAGACCTGAGAACATTTAACCTCACCAATAATAGTGGCACCTGGATTAGACTTTAATAAGTCTCTTGAAAAAATCATAAGTAGTTGATCACCAAAGAAAATACCACCTTTTTCGTCTACAACTCCAAGCCTGTCTCCATCACCATCATAGGCTACTCCAAGGTCTGCCTGGACCTCTTTGACCTTTTCAATGAGCATCTCAAGGTTTTTGGGGACTGTTGGATCTGGGTGATGGTTGGGAAAGTTTCCATCTACCTCACAAAAGAGGGGGACAACATCTGCACCTTGATCTTCGAAGACTCTAGGTGCCACGAGGCCAGCCACACCATTTCCCGCATCTACCACGATTTTTAACGGCCTTTCAATGTTTATGTTTTCTTTCATGTAATTTATATAGGGAGTAATAATATCTGAGGTCTTGAGTGTGCCTTCTCCTGTTTCAAAGTCATGGGATTCAATTATTTGTCTAAGCTCCTGAATCTTTGCTCCGTAAAGGGTTTCTTTCCCCACACATAATTTAAACCCGTTGAATTCAGGAGGATTATGACTGCCAGTTATCTGGGCACCTCCATCTGTATTGAGATGAAATATAGAAAAATATAGTAAGGGGGTAGGGCACTCGCCAATATTAATTACATTTACACCGGTTTTTCGTACTCCATCTATGAAATAACCCTGAATTCTTTCAGAATGGGTCCTACCATCTCGTCCACAAGTTATGGTATTTAAACCTTCTCTTTTTACATATGTTCCGTAGGCCTTTCCTATTGCCTCTACGACTTCTTGGGTTAGATCTTCATCAACCATCCCCCTTATGTCGTATTCCCGAAAAATTTGTGGGTTCATTTTCTCCCTCCTTCCTTAAAACAAAACTAAAAGTTTTTCTTCCTTCAACTCAACAATCAACACTCAAAACTCAACACTTCTAAATCTTATTTGCCAATTCAAAGCTATTTTGAATGCAGTCATTTAGACTTACACCACCTACCCAGTTACACCTAACAAAAAGCCCTGAATTTTTCTTGAGGATTTTAAAAAGTTTTTCCACACGACCTTGATGTCCTATATTATATTGCGGTATTGCATGACGCCACCTGTGAATTTTTATGTAATCTGGGGCCTTCTTGAGCCCCATAAGTTCTTTTAATTCTTTATAGGTTAAGTCTATGAGCGTTTGATTGGACTTATACGGGATATCTCTTCTCCTGGCCCCTCCCAAAAGGCTCCTTAAAAGGATCCAACCAACTGGCGCCCTATTTGGAAATATTGAAGAATCCCAAAGGGTTCCTAGAATTGATCTGTTTTCAGGTCCAGGGCTTAGAAAACCAAATCCATTTAGATCCCTATCAACCCACTTTGGTCTAATCCCAAAGGCCACGATTGCAATGGGTGGATAATCAATAGAATTTGCAAGCCTTGAAAGCTCTGGAATAGAATCTTTGGTCAGTGAAGCCGTCTCCTTAGCAGGGCATGAAAGAACAACATGGCTACACTCTATTGCCTCACCATTTTTTAGATGAACTTCCCATTCAAATCTTCCTTTTTTTATGATCTCTGTAACTTCACTGCCACATTTTATGATGTCAGGACCAAGATCTTCCTTAAGGGCATTAACAAGCTCACTCATGCCTTCATTAAAGGAAACGAGATTACCTCCAGGGCCTGCTTCGACCTTTTTTCCGGACTTCGCTCTCTTGGCCTCCATTGTGAGTTTTATCATTGCACGTATTAGACTGCCGTATTGGGATTCAAGCTCCCAGATCCTAGGAAAACAGCTCTTTAGAGAGAGTCTAGCAGGATCTCCGGCAAATATCCCTGTTGCCATAGGATCAATGAGCCTTTTAAACGCCTCATTTCCAAGTCTCCTAATCGCAAAAGACTCCAAGGATTCGTCTCCGATTCCCGATGCCTTTGGGATAAATGGTTCCATTAAAACTCTAAGTCGTCCGCTTATTGAGAGAAGGTCTGAAGAAAGGAAATCAACAGGGGATTCAGGCAGTCGTTTGAGACCCGAGTCTTTTACTACAAAACGCCTTTTTGAATTTTGATTACTCATTAAAATCTCAAGACCAAGGCGCTTTGCAAGGCCGACTGTGGATGGCTTGTTATCCAGTACGCCATTTACACCGAGTTCAACAAGGAAACCTTCATTTTTCTCAGTCCTAGCCTTTCCACCCAATATGGATTCTTTTTCTAATAGCAGTATTTCATATGACGGTCTATTTTCTCTCAAAAAATATGCAAGGGATAGGCCTGAAAGCCCTCCTCCAATTATTACTATCTTAGCCATTTATTTTCCCCTAATTTTTCAACTACTAATTCATATAGTGCATTAATAAATGAAGGCCTGGTATTCAGGCCAGGGGTTTTGAAGAGCTCTCCTCCAGCCTCCTTTACAATACTTTTAAATAATATATCGATCTCGTAAAGGGTCTCAATGTGATCGGAGACAAAGCTGATTGGCAGACAAAGCAGTCTTTTTTTGCCTGACTTTACCAACTCCAAAAGATGGATATCAGTCTGTGGTTCAAGCCATTTTACAGGGCCTGATCTACTTTGAAATGAAAGCGTACCCTTGATTCCAGTTTGGCTTTCAAGGGCCCTTATTGTGGCGTTTATGTCTTCTAGATACGGATCCCCTTCATCTATAAACTTTTTGGGAAGACTGTGAGCACTGTAAACAAGATGAAAATCTTTGTTCCCGATTTTTTTTTGCCCTTCATCTAATACTTCGCAAAGTGCTGATATGTAGGCAGGATGTGTTGGAAACCGATCAATCACATCCCAACTAAGACCAAGAGAGTCACAACAACTCTTAAACTCTTCAATAGAAGATCCACTTGTTGCCCTACTGTAGTGAGGATAAAGAGAAAGGCCTAGGACCTTTTTTACCCCAGTGTCCTTTAACTCTTTTAAAACATCAGGTGTACGAGGATGCCAATACCTCATACCCACGACACATTTAAATTCTTCCCCGTATTTGGGACCTAGTTCCTCATTAAGACGACCTTCAAGCAACTTTGCCTGCTCTATAGTAATCTCTGTAAGGGGGGTTTTCCCTCCAATGAGCTCATAATTTTGAGCACTTTTGGGAGCCCTTTTTTTTGCTATCAACCATGCTATTGGCCTTTGTAAAAAAGAAGGGCCGAGGCGAATAATATATCTATCTGAAAAGAGATTGAATAAAAAAGGCCTGATCGCATCAAGCGAATCTGGCCCACCCATATTTAAAAGGCAGATACCTATCATTTTGACAGATCGTGGACTATCTCAACCAACAACTTGACCTTTTCAGCAGGAATCTGGGGGAGTACTCCATGGCCTAGATTGAAGATGTGGCTCTTTGCCACTTTGCCCTCTTCCAGTATCACTTTTACGCGATCCCTTAAATCCTTTTCTGGAAGAAATAAGGCCAAGGGATCCAGATTGCCCTGAACGACTTTGTCGTTTCCCAGGAGGTCCGAGGCTTTATTTAGTGGTGTTCGCCAGTCGATCCCAAAACAGTCTACCTTCAGATCTTTTATGGTTGACAGAAGATGATGGCCGCCAAAGGCAAAATATATTTTTGGGCAATCGAATGTTGAAAGTTCTTTGAAGATACGATCCACATGGGGAAATACATGCTGGAAGTAGTCGTTTACACTCAAGATTCCAGCCCAAGTATCAAAGACCTGGATGGCTTCAGCCCCTGAATTTATCTGCATTGAAAGGTAGCGAATGGTCACATCTGTTATCTTTTCCATTAATTTGTTAAAGAGATCCGGGGCCTCAAACATCATCTTTTTAGTAAAGAGAAAGTTTCTGCTTGAGCCTCCTTCAATCATATATGTGGCCAGGGTAAATGGCGCTCCGGAAAAACCTATGAGAGGCACCTTTTGAGAAAGCTCTTTTCTCAAAATCTTTACAGTCTCACTTACAAAGCCACAGGTTTCATTAGGGTCATGGACAACAAGTCTTGAAACATCAGCTTCTGTTCTTACAGGGGGGGAGAGTACAGGACCGTGCCCCTCTTTAAAGTCGAGTCCTATACCCATAGGTTCAAGAGGAATGAGAATGTCTGAAAAGAGTATTGCTGCATCGACGCCAAGAACGTCTACAGGTTGAATGGTGACCTGGGCTGCAAGTTCCGGTGTCTTACAAAGGGTTAAAAAATCAGTTTTCCCTCTAACTTCCTGATATTCTGGGAGATATCTTCCTGCCTGTCTCATGATCCAGATGGGAATAGGCCTTAGTTGTTCTCCCCTCAGGGCCTTCAAAAAACGATCATTCTTCATGGGAATCTCCCTTCAGCTTTCTTGGTAAATAGCTACAATAGGGCTCTTCAGCCATATAATCTCCACTTACAGCATAAGCACGGGCCCGACATCCTCCACATACCCGTATGTATTCACATGATCCACATTTTCCCTTATAGGCATCCCAGTTCCTGAGTTCTTTAAATAGAGGGCTTTGTTCCCATATCTCCTTGAGGGATTTGTCCTTTATGTTCCCTGCAGACACTGGAAAATAACTGCAAGGAAGGACATTTCCATCTACGTCGATAAGGACAATTAGTTGGCCTGCAAGGCACCCCTTTGATCCACCAGTGGAAAACTTGAGGCTCCTTATTTCAACCTTTTCACCCTGTTCTTTAGCCTTCTGGAGTCGCACCCTATAGTAGTGGGGAGCGCATGTTGGACGAACTAGGATGTCCTTTTCCCGCTTTTCCATCTCATAGTGCCAGTCAAGGATGGCCTCGTAATCCTCGGGCGATATGAGTTCCTCTAGTATGTCTTCACCTCGGCCAGTTGGCACAATCATGAACATATACCAGGCTGTGGCCCCAAGTTCTTTTGCAAGTCTAAAGACGTTAGGAATGTCATCCTGATTTCTTTTGGTAAAGGAGGAATTTATAAGAAAGTCTATGCCATTCTCTTTAAAAAGCTTTGCAGCGCCTACAGTCCCTTCGAATGCACCTGGTTGCTGTCTGAAATTATCATGGATCTCAGCAGTGGACCCATCAAGGCTCAGACTCACCATTTTGATCCCAGATGCCTTAATGTTATCACATACTTCTTGGGTAACCAATGTTCCATTTGTGGCAAGGCACATCCTGAGTCCCTTTTTAGTGCCATAGGATGCTATATCAAAGACGTCTTCTCTTAGTAGGGGCTCTCCTCCAGAAAGGACCACAACAGGCTTTGCAAAGCTAGCAATGTCATCGATTATTCTATATGCTTCAGCTGTAGAAAAATCAGGATGGGCCTTTACTTCAAGCTCTGATGATGATCTGCAGTGAACACAATGGAGATTGCATCTCCTAGTTATCTCCCAGGCAAGCCATTTGAGTTCAAATTTCATTAGTTATTTTCCTTTTCTTGGACCTTCGCAAGGATAAATTCTTTTAGGGCCTTACATGTGGGGCTCATAGTGCGACGGCCGTCCCATGCAAGGTAAAATTTTCTCTTTAGTTCAACGCCTTTAATGGAGTACTGCTTTAGTACACCATATGCTATCTCATCTCGAACCGCCCTTTCAGACACAATGGCATATCCAACACCTGCCTTGACTGCCTGTTTAACTGCCTCTGTGCTCCCCATCTCAGCCACTACTTTTAGTGCTGAAGAATCCAGACCAAATTGTCTCTTTAGAGCATCCTCAATTGCTAACCTCGTCCCAGAGCCTTTTTCCCTAAAAATGAATGGGATATTGACCAGTTCCTTAGGGTCTATGAACTGATTTTTAAATAACGCCCTTTCTTTACTAGATATGAAAACCAGTTTGTCTTCAAAACAGGGTTCAAATTTTAAATGTTCCATGGGAAGTTCGGCCCCAACCATTCCCAGGTCAATCTCTCTTTGTAAGAGCATTTCTGATATTGATTGGCTATCACCTATCCTCAAAGATACTTCTATGAGCGGTTTTTCCCTTTTAAACTCCCCTAAAAGTGTGGGTAATATATATTGACCGGGAATGTTACTTCCGCCCAAATAGACTTGGCCTGTATCAGCACCTTTGAACACTTCAATTTCATCTTGGGCCTGCTTAACGAGGTTAAGTATCTCCTTTGCATAGGGATAAAGGATTTCTCCAGCCTTTGTTGGATAGATGCGTCTACCAGCCCTGTCAAAGAGTCTAATCCCAAGAGTATCTTCGAGGGCTTTAATGTGGCCGCTAACTGTTGGCTGAGTAAGAAATACAATTTTAGCGGCCTTAGAAAAGCTCTTTTCTTTCCATACAGCCAAAAAAACTTGAAGTTGTCTTACGTCAATCAATTCTTATTGCCCTGGTTAAAAAGTATTGTTCAAAAACTAACTTTATGAATCATTATGCCTGTAATTGCCAGCTATTTCAAGTCGAACCTCAGGGCAAGATCAAAGTTCAAAGTTCCTTTTACCTGCGGGTTCGCAGTTAGCCTTCGTCAAGACTCAAAACTTTGATTGTTATGGTGCCTTTACAGAGGGGAACAATGACGAGTCTGTGTGTGGAAGGAAAAGGCTTGATACATAGTGATCCATAAACCTCGCATTATCACTAAGATCAAAGTGTGTCATCATGTCTGCAACCCTCTTGGCATCCTCAATAGCCACCTTTGAAAGGGCCATGGCCCTTGCCCCAATAAGTGAGGTGTTTCCAGCAAAAAAGAACTTGTCTCTCTCAATGTCTGGCAGTAAGCCAATGGTAATGGCCTGTTCAAGGTCGATGTAGCTTCCAAAATTACCAGCTAGTATTACTTGATCTATGTCTTGAACAGTCATACCAACGGACTCTAATAGGGTCTGATACCCTGCAAACATAGCCCCTTTTGCCCTGATGAGATTCTCTATATCAGCCTCAGTAAAGACAATATCTGCATCGATCTGGGTGGCCTCCTTTTCTACAACCACGTATTCCCAGCCATCCCTTCCTTCTCTGATCCTTTTAGTATTGAGATTACGCACAAACTTTCCCTGTCTATCTATGGCACCAGTTTGAAACAGGCCTGCAAGTAAGCTTATAATGCCTGAGCCACAAATTCCCTTTGCACGCTTTCTCCCAATTGTGAGGACCATTGGTTCATAGGTTTCGGGGTGTATGTGCACTACTTCAACGGCACCAGTAGTTGCTCTCATTCCGTGTTTAATCCCGCCGCCTTCAAAAGCAGGGCCAGCAGAACATGCAGCACATGCCATCCAATCCTGATTTCCAAGGACAATCTCTCCGTTAGTTCCAATATCTATGAAAAGGGTGAGTTTTTCAGTCTTATGTATTCCAACCCCTATTACTCCTGCGACGATGTCGCCTCCTACATAGCTTGCCACACATGGGGCGAGTAGGCACTGGACATGGCTAGGAAGGTCAAAATCAATATCTGATGCTGAAAGAGTGGGGAAGTGAGAGGCCACTGGGATATAGGGGTTTTCACGCAAATACCTTGTCTCAAGGCCTAGGAGTAGGTGCGACATAACGGTGTTACCAGCGATAGTCAGGTGTGAGAGTTCCTGGATGTCTCGCCTGGCCCTTGAGAAGAGCTCCTGTATTAATTCGCTAAGCTTTTGGGTAATCTTATCTTTTAGAGTTTGAAGGCCTCCAGGCTTTCTGGCAAACTCCATCCTGGATATGACATCTTCTCCAAAACTCACCTGGGGATTGTAGTCGGAGACCTTGCCAAGCAAAGTGCCTGTCTTTGTCTCTAGTAGCTCGGCGCTAATAGTGGTAGTCCCGAGATCGATTGCCACGCTCAAACACCCTTTTGTTTTATCTCCAGGTTCTACCCTTAAGAGCTGAACTAGGTTTGATGATTCATTGAGATCCTTCAGCGTGACAGTGATTTTCCACTGGCCCTCTCTTACTACATTAGGGAGAAAATAGAGTATTTCTGGGTCGATTTCCAGTGAAGCCCCCTTGAATTTTCCCTGGCGCACTTCACGCATAAGCCTTTCTAGATCGCTGATCTGATCACTAAGACTGGGTTCTGGAAGTTCTATAAGGAATTTTTTGACTGGAGGATCTTTTGGATATTCTACGCATGCTTGGGCTTCTCGCATCCAGCTTGTGGCCTTTGCACTAGACCTTTCAAGGGCCCGTCTGTCCATCTCTGATTCAACAGGAATCCTGATCACTAGGTCTTCAACAGGGGTGGCAGTACATGCTTTGATGCCGCCGTCAGGAAGCTCTTCAGCTTCAACCTTTCCTTTTTCTACGAATACCCTGCATTTGTTACAGACTCCTGCACCACCGCACGATGCATTTATATGAATTCCCGCCTTCATTGCGGCTTTGAGTAGGGTATCTTCAGGGCCTATCTCTATAGTTATGCCAGATGGTAGAAATTGAACTTTCGGCATGGCAATACCTCTCACACCTTTTGAGATTTTTAACTAGCCATTTTGACCAATTCGAACATGAAATGCAAGTACGCTTTTTTAGTTTTACCTTATTATCCCAGATTGGATAGGTTGCAAGTTTTACGAAGAAGCAAGGCTAAAGAGGCTCTAGTATGAGATACAAAGGGAAGAATCACTGGGTAACAAAAGGGGGGGGACTTAAATGAAAAAAGTAGGACTGATAAAAAAGGAGTTTGACCTGTATAGTTTTCGGTGGAGTAAGGGATTTTTTAGTAAAAAAATGGCGGTCCCAAGGGGACTCGAACCCCTGTTTCCGGCGTGAGAGGCCGGCGTCCTAGACCGCTAGACGATGGGACCGCAGCGGATTTGCGATGGGGGGACAATATAAACAAATTTCGGGCATGTCAAGAGGGAAAAGTAGCGGTATCTAATTTGCCTTTTCTGGCTCAAGTGGGGAACAAATTTTGTAGTAAGATTTTTCATTTAAAGATGGGAGGTTGTATCGATTTTTGAAGTGGTGAAAAAAATACTTTAAATCCATACTGATTTAGTATATATTAGAGAGGTAAGATAAATCTTTAAGGAGAGCTGCTTCATGGAAAAGAAAAAACAGTGGCGTTTTGACACACGGGTGATACACGAAGCATTTAGGCCAGAGGAGTGGCAGGGGGCCACTCAACCCCCAATTTTTCAGACAGCTTCACATCTTCATCCAACTGCTGAAAGTTTGAGTGATACCTTTGGTGGAAAGAGCCAAGACCACATATATATGCGCCTTACAAATCCCACCAATAGGGTCCTTGAGCAAAAGATCGCATCCCTTGAGGGCGGAAAGGCAGCAGTGGTCACAGGCTCAGGAATGGCAGCTATTACTACTTCCTGTATGGCCCTTTTGAGGGCAGGGGATGAGTTTGTAACTGGAAACTCCCTTTTCATGTCCACGTATCTATTGTTTTCCAATGTATTCAAAAAGTATGGGATAACCCCAAGATTTGTGGAGCCAACAGATATAGATGCCATCTGTGGAGCCATAAACGACAAGACTAGATTCATTTATATCGAGACCATTGGAAATCCCAAGATGGATGTGCCTGACATAAAGAAGATTGCAAAGGTGGCCCATGATCATGGGCTCCCGCTCCTGGTGGACAACACTCTGGCCACCCCCTATCTGTGTCGCCCAATCGAACTTGGGGCAGACGTAGTCATCCACTCAACAACCAAGTACTTGACTGGACACGGTTGCGCCACAGGCGGGGTGGTAATAGATGCTGGAACATTCGACTGGGAAAGTGGCCGTTTTTCTGATTTTAAGCCATTTGTTCATAGAAAGGGCCCCCTTGCCTACATAGATCGGGTATGGCGTGAGATCCACATAAACTTTGGGACCACCCAGGCACCATTTCACTCGTACCTCACGGCAATAGGGCTCGATACTCTGGTAGTGCGCATGGAACGTCATCTTAAAAACGCCATGAAGGTAGCGGAGTTTTTAAATGGGCACCCAGAGGTCAGGTGGGTAAGATATCCAGGACTTCCAGAGCACCCGTGTCATGAAGTGGCGAGAACTCAATTTGAAGATAAGGGCTTTGGGGCACTCATATCCTTTGGTCTAAAAGACCAGGATGCGTGTTTTAGATTCATTAACAACCTGAATATGATCTATCACCTGGCAAATCTTGGAGACTGTAAAACCCTCGTCATCCATCCGTATTCCACACAGTATCTGTCGTTTCCTGAGGAGACGAGAAGGTATTTGTCCATCACACCGGACCTCGTAAGGCTTTCTGTGGGGATAGAGGCTGTGGAAGACATCTTGGACGATATTGCCCAGGCCCTGGAGGGACTCACATAGACCATGAGTGAGTATGTAGTCAAAGGCTCAGAAAAAGGCTCTGTGGGACTAGTTGAAAAGAGGTATTTTACCTTTGCACAACCCCCAGACCTCATGACCCTGGATTGTGGAGCAAAGTTTGGGCCCATCACCATTGCATATGAGACCCTTGGAACTCTTAACCCAGATAGGTCCAATGCCATTTTGGTGTTACATGCCCTTTCTGGGGACTCGCATGTAGCAGGCTACTATTCTTACGACGACCCTAAACCTGGCTGGTGGGATATCATGGTTGGGCCAGGAAAGGCCATTGACACCAATAAGTATTTTGTCATCTGTTCCAACATCCTGGGCGGATGCATGGGAAGCACTGGGCCTTCCAGTATTAATCCAGCAACTGGCCGACCCTATGCCATGGATTTCCCTGTGGTCACTATTGGCGACATGGTAAGGGCACAAAAGGCACTCATTGATTACCTTGGAATCCCAAAGCTACTTGCAGTAATCGGTGGTTCTCTTGGAGGAATGCAGGTCCTTGAGTGGACGCTCCTCTATCCAAATATGATGAAGGCAGCCATAGCCCTTGCCACTACGGCAAGGCATTCAGCCTTGGCCATTGCCTTTAACGAGGTGGCGCGCCAGGCCATTATGGCAGACTCCAATTGGAATGGAGGAAACTACTATGATGGCGATGCCAAACCCGATGTTGGGCTTGCGGTTGCGCGCATGATAGGTCACATCACGTATCTTTCTGATGAGGCCATGAGGCGTAAGTTCGGAAGGCGCCTTCAGGATAAAAGCGATTTTTCCTTTAACTTCGATGTGGATTTTCAGGTAGAAAGTTATTTGAGGTATCAGGGTAGAAAATTTGTCGAGAGGTTTGATGCAAATTCATTTCTGTATATCACAAAGGCAGCAGACTACTTTGATGTGGCTCGGGAACACGGGCAGGGCTCTCTTGTAAAGGCCTTTTCCAAGGCCAGGGCGAAGTTTTTGGTGGTGTCTTTTTCTTCTGACTGGTTGTATCCCACCTACCAGTCAAAAGAACTTGTGAAGGCTATGAAGAAAAACTGCCTTGATGTGAGCTTCTGTGAGATAGACGCAGAATGGGGCCATGATGCATTTTTATTGCCTAATGAGAGGCTATTTTCACTAATAAGTGGGTTTTTAGACCATGCAAGCCATGAGATCAACTAGTTCAGGAAATATAAACGGCGATGCCAAGGATCTTCGCTTTGATCTTAAGATCATCGCCTCGTGGGTAGAGCCGAGGAGCAGTGTGATCGATCTTGGCTGCGGCCGTGGTGAACTCTTAAAATATCTGAAAGACGTTAAAGAAGTTAGGGGCACAGGTATTGAACAGGACGAGGACGAGGTGGCGATCTGCATAGAAAAGGGGCTCTCAGTGCTCCAGGGCGATTTAAATGAAGAGGTCCTGGATTATCCGGACCATGCTTTTGATTATGTCATCTTGAGCCAGACCCTTCAGCAGGTCTACAGGCCAATGGAACTCATAAAGGAACTCCTTCGCATTGGTAAACACGTGATTGTGAGCTTCCCAAATTTTAGCCACTGGTCCATAAGGATGCAGGTACTTTTTACAGGCTATGCCCCAAAAAATAAGCTCCTACCCTATGATTGGTTTGATACCCCCAATATTAGAGTGATTACCATCAAGGACTTTAGAAAGTTCGTAAAAGATGTGGGCTTTAGGGTCATTAAAGAGGCAGCCATAAATACTCACCACGAAGAGAGATATGGGAAAATAATCAACTTCCTACCTAACCTAAGGGCGACATACGGTATTTTTATGATTGGGAAGTAAAAAGGAGCAGATGCAATGAGAGATGAAGATCGCGCAATTGAGGATCAATCCCTTAGTAGTGGCAAAGAGGCAGTGAACTGCTATGGAAGGCTTTCTGGGATAGTTAAAGACCTTGTGTCATCATGGGATAATACGCATCCATGGAAACACGGTGGCGCCATCCCTATGCCATCGCAAGAGGCGGTGATAAGGATCATACACAGGGGAAGGCGCATCCTTTTTCCAGGGTATTTCACCCAGGCAAATATTAATGTGGAAAACCTCGAATACTATATTGGGCAAGAGACTTGTCAGCTTTTTGAAGAACTTTCAGAACAGATCGATCTTGCGTTCAAATACCAGGCGCTCTCTCTTGGTGCTGGCGTAAGTTCTTCCATACCTGATAGCCGGGAGCTAACCCTACGATTTCTAGAGAAACTCCCCTCCATAAAGGCAGTGCTCATGACCGATGTGGAAGCTGCAATGATGGGAGATCCTGCGGCAAAGAGTGAGAGTGAAGTCATCTTTAGCTATCCAGGGTTTATGGCAATCAGCATTTACAGGATGGCTCACATACTCTATCAGCTTAAAGTGCCTTTTATCCCCCGCATCATGACAGAGCATGCCCATAGTCTCACAGGAATAGACATCCACCCAGGGGCCACTATAGGAGAGAGTTTCTTTATAGATCACGGTACAGGAGTGGTGATAGGTGAGACAACATGGATTGGAAAAAGGGTCAGGATCTATCAAGGCGTAACTCTTGGGGCTCTATCTCTTCCAAAAGAGGCAGTTCCAGAGTTGAGATATAAAAAAAGGCACCCCACTGTAGAGGACGATGTTATCATATATTCAAATACAACAATCCTGGGAGGGGACACAGTCATCGGTGCACGCTCTGTGATAGGTGGAAATATTTGGATCACTGAAAGCGTGCCTCCTGACACAAGGGTGCTATTGAAGCGGCCAGAACTCATATACATGGGAAAAGGCAGCAAAGGGGCAAAAAACAAAAAAGATGCGGAGATGATAAAATGACTATACAAATACCATATGTTACTGAAACTATTGGAAAAACTCCACTAGTGAAGCTGAGGCGTTTGGCTGATGGAATGGTTGAATGCCATTTATTTGCAAAGCTTGAATCGTTCAATCCAGCATCCAGTGTTAAGGACAGGATTGGGCTCGCCATGATAAGAGCTGCTGAGGAACAGGGGCTCATTGGCCCAGGGGCAACCATTGTGGAGTCAACCAGTGGTAACACAGGGATTGCCCTTGCCTGGGTCTGTGCTGCCAGAGGATACAGGCTCATCTTGACCATGCCTGAGACCATGAGTTTGGAGCGCCGCGCCATGCTAAAACACATAGGAGCAGAGCTCGTACTCACGCCAGGAGAATTGGGCATGAAAGGGGCTATCAATAAGGCAAAGGAACTTGCAGAGGAAATAAAAGGCGCCTATATGCCTGATCAATTTTCAAATCCTGCGAATCCAGAGATTCACAGAAGGACAACGGCAGAGGAGATATGGCGAGATACCCAGGGTAAAATTGATATCTTTGTTGCTGGAGTAGGCACTGGAGGCACCATCACAGGGGTATCAGAGGTATTGAAGGCCAGAAGGCCATCCATAAAGGTGGTGGCAGTTGAGCCCAAAGAGTCCCCTGTTCTTTCAGGTGGTAAGCCTGGGCCACACAAGATTCAGGGCATAGGTGCAGGGTTCGTTCCACCTATATTGAATACATCCATAATTGACGAAGTCTTTTGTGTTAGCAGTGATGAAGCCATTCATACAGCACGGATGCTTGCCCGAAAGGAGGGTATACCCTGTGGCATATCGTCAGGGGCCGCATGTTATGCAGCGCTTCAAGTTGCAAAGCGGCCTGAGAATGCAGGAAAAGTAATAGTATTTATCCTGCCGGACACAGGAGAACGGTATCTTAGTACGGATTTGTTTGAAAAATAGTAGAAGATAGGACCCAGGATGCCTGATCTTCCTGCTTGACTTGTACCCCACTATGGGGTTAACTCAACTATGATGGCGCCCTAGGGGAGTGTTACGACACTGAGAGCCCTGGCCCCTTACATGAGGCTAGGGGACCCTTTGAACCTGATCCGGGTAATGCCGGCGTAGGGAAGTGGCGCGACTCACCGAAAGTCTTTTGACTTTTGGGAAGGCCGCGCTCAAAGCGGCCTTTTTTGATGGTAGCACTCCTCCTTTGCCCGCCAAATTTTATGTTATTTATGAGCAATTTAAAGATGAAGATCTTCCTAAACGAAAGGCCCCTTGAAGTCGATGAAGGGACAAGCCTCTATAGGCTAAGGGACAGGTTTGATCCCTCAGCCGATGTCTTAATAGTAGACGGTTATCCCGTTACAGATGACGTGATCTTAAAAGAGGGAAACCGTGTGGTTCTCATTAAGAAAGGACGAATGCCATCTAAAGAGGAATTTCATGCCCTCTTGACTGCAAGACACACCCCTGGTGTCCATGAAAAGGTAAAGCGTGCTACAGTTGGAATTGCAGGTCTTGGTGGCCTTGGCTCAATGGTGGCAGTGGCCCTTGCAAGGACTGGTGTTGGACGACTCATCCTTGTGGATTATGACGTTGTGGAGCCTTCGAACCTAAACAGGCAGTATTATTTTATTGATCAGATTGGAATGCCAAAGACCGAGGCATTGACTGAGACCATAAAAAGGATAAATCCCGTCATTGACATAGAGGCGCACAATATAAAGATTAATAAAGAAAATGTTTCCACTCTTTTTGATGGGGTGGATGTCATGGTTGAGGCCCTTGATAGGGCAGAGGAAAAGGCCATGCTCACAGAGTGCTTTTTGAAGATGTTTCCGGGGATTCCATTGGTGGCTGCTTCCGGGCTTGCTGGTTACGGACCGGCAAATCAGATAGTTACAAAGGCCGTGATGAAAGGGCTATATGTGTGTGGAGATTTTGAGAGTGAGGCAATGCCCAGCCAAGGGCTCATGGCACCACGAGTAGGCGTGTGCGCCCATCATCAGGCAAATGCAGTGCTCAGGCTCCTCTTGGGACAGGAACCTTAGGGGCTTCTTTTAAAGGGAAAAGCCATGAAGGTCAAGATAAACGGAAAAGAACAAGAAATCGCAGAAATAAGTACAGTAAAGGATCTCTTGGATCAACTTGGGTTAGATTGCTCAAGGGTTGCAGTGGAACTCAATTACAAGATCCTAGAGAGAGATAAGTTTGAATCCACAGAGCTCTCTGAGGGTGATGTGGTAGAAATAGTAAGATTCGTGGGCGGGGGCTAAAAAATGGCAAATAAAACACAAGAAGATTATTTGGTAATAAATGGCAGGCGCTTTAGGTCCCGCCTCATGGTGGGGACAGGCAAGTTTTCATCTCCTCAAGTGATGATGGAGGCAATAGAGGCCTCTGGGGCTGAAATCGTTACAGTTGCTCTAAGGCGCGTGGAACTGAACAATCCCGAGGACGACCTTTTGAAATACATCGATACTGAAAAGTACCTACTTTTACCCAACACAAGTGGTGCCAGAGACGCCCAAGAGGCAGTGAGGCTTGCTAGACTTACACGGGCCGCAGGATGTGAGCCCTGGGTTAAGCTAGAGGTCACTCCTGATCCCTATTATCTGCTTCCAGACCCTGTTGAGACCTTGAAGGCAGCGGAAATACTGGTAAAAGACGGGTTCACTGTTCTTCCCTACATAAATGCAGATCCAGTGCTTGCAAAGAGGCTCCAGGATATAGGCACAGCTACTGTCATGCCCCTTGGTGCCCCAATTGGGACCAACAGGGGCATCAGGACCAAGGAACAGATAGAGATCATTATTGAGCAGGCAACAGTGCCAGTAGTGGTGGATGCAGGCCTTGGTGCGCCGTCTCATGCAGCTGAGGCCATGGAGATGGGGGCTGATGCCGTGCTTGTAAATACTGCCCTTGCAGTAACTCCAAACCCAAAACTCATGGCAGGGGCATTTAAAAAGGCGGTTGAGGCTGGAAGAGAGGCCTTTTTAGCTGGTATTCCAGAAAAAAGCCTAAAAGCCCAGGCCTCGAGTCCACTCACTGGCTTTTTAAGGGAATGATCTAAGTTTATTATTGAGGGAATGATGTGAGTTTCTTAGAAGTTATAAAAGAGTTTCATCCAAAGGATGTGGCGCAGGCCATTGAGGCCAAGGGTCCCGAGGATGTGGAGCATGCCCTTGGGGCAAAGAGGCTTAGCCTAGACGATTTTATGGCGCTTCTTTCCCCTTGTGCTGAGGCATATTTGGAAGAGATGGCCCAAAAGGCCCATGCGATTACTGTAAAGAGGTTTGGAAAGACCATATTGCTCTATGCTCCACTTTATATCTCAAATGAATGCTCTAACTCATGTAGTTACTGCGGTTTTAACGTCACAAACAAGATCCCAAGAAAGACCCTTACTCTAGATGAGATAGAAGAAGAGGCAAAGGTCTTACACAATCAGGGCTTTAGGCACGTACTTTTACTTACAGGAGAGGCGCCCAGCCGGTGTGGACTCGACTATATTGAGGCTGCCATTAGGCGCATAAGGCCACTTTTTAGCTCAATTGCAGTGGAGATATACCCCCTTGATGAGGCTGGATACAGGCGGCTAATCAATGCAGGGGTAGACGGGCTCACAGTGTACCAAGAGACCTATGACAAAGATCTCTATTTGAACCTTCATCCAAGGGGCAAGAAAAGGGACTATGTGTGGCGGCTCCTCACCCCGGAAAGAGGGGGAAGGGCAGGTATGAGGCGAATAGGTATAGGTGCGCTCTTGGGGCTCAGTGATTTTCGAGTTGATGGTTTTTACACAGGGCTTCATGCAATGTATCTTCAAAAACACTTTTGGCGCACCCAGGTCACTGTGTCTTTTCCCAGGATAAGACCAGCAGAAGGTGGTTTTAGGCCACTAAGCCCGGTTACGGACAAGAATCTCGTGCAACTCATATGTGCCATGCGCCTTTTGATACACGATGCAGGCCTTGTGCTATCTACGCGTGAGAGCGCAGAGCTTAGAAACAACCTTCTGCCACTGGGCATTACACAGATGAGTGCTGGGTCATGCACTGCCCCAGGAGGCTATTCTCATAAGGCAGATACAGCTGGCCAGTTTGAGATCCACGACACCCGAACTCCTGAGGATGTGTTCTCCTACATTCGTTCAAGGGGCTATGACCCTGTTTGGAAAGACTGGGATACGGCCTTTTTGAGCAAGTAATAGATATGGGTCTACAAAACGATTTTCTCTCCAGTCTCTCTGTCTACCTCATTACCAATAGATATGCCTTACCGCCTGGAAAGGACCTTATAGACACCTTAGAAGAGGCTCTAAAGGGAGGGGTAAGGGCCGTTCAACTTAGGGAAAAAGATCTCTCTTCCAAGGAGCTTTTTGAACTTGCAAGGCGAGTGAGGGATCTTACTGCCCACTACAAGGCCCTTTTGTTCATAAACGACAGGGTGGATGTTGCCATGGCGGTTGGAGCAGATGGAGTTCATCTTGGAGGCCATTCCATGCCTGTTGGAGTAGTGAGGGAGATGGTCGGAAGAGATCTGCTCATCGGAGCATCTACCCACTCTATTGACGAATTGGACGTTGCAAGGGCGGGTGGAGCCGACTTTGTAACATTTGGTCCAGTGTACTTTACTCCATCTAAGGCCCCATATGGCGACCCAGTTGGTGTTGAGGCCTTGAGGGAGGCCTGCAACCACGCAGAGGGTTTTCCAGTCCTGGCCCTTGGGGGAATAGTTCAAGACAGAGTTAAAGAGGTGATTTCGGCTGGAGCAAAGGGGGTAGGGGTGATTTCTGCCATCATCTCTGCTGCCAATCCCAGGAGTGCTGCAGAGTCATTTTTAAAGAGAATCTATGGTTGAATAACAGGACGTTTAGGTACCATTGGACCAGTGGACGGGCTGTGGGACCCCTGTGGGACAAGGCCTCACTAGACGGACATGCTCCGCTTGGCCGACCCTAATTTTTTTAGTTTTGAGTTTTGAGTGTTGAGTTTTGAGTTGAAGGAAGAAAAACGTGGTAAAGGTCGGCCTACAGGGCGGTTCCTTAAGGACTTTACCAACGACTTTGACGGAGTCCTGTTTTTGCCTTCTTTTTGCCGTGCAGTATTTAGGTTCTACGATTACCCTCAAAGATTTTCCTGGTCATCCTAAAACTACAGTGTAGACCTTAGAACATAGAACTTTAACTTTCATGACGAACAAAAAGGAAGTGGGGACAAACTGGCTAATTTCATGAGTAAGGATAGCGGTTTTGGGTACGAGTTTTGATGCAGGCAAAGGCGGGGGCGCATCCAATAAGGAACGATTTGGTCGAGCTCCGAAGCGCGGAGCAAAACAGGCCCGAGGCCCGAAAGGGCCTGACATTTACCCAGCCCTGACACCATTGGTTTCTGTATTTCTCCCTATTCAATAGCAATGCCCCCAAATTAAAGTTTTGAGTGTTGAGTTTTGAGTTTTAAGTTGAAGGAATAGGGCTATTAAACGTTGCTTCCTCTAACTCAAAACTCATAACTCAAAACTCAACACTTTTAAATGGATGCCAGCTAGTCCGGCCAAGCGGAGCGCTGAGGAAAAAGTGAGACCATGTTCCGTTTGGAGCGCCCCCGCCATCCCCATCCCATCTCATTCGTTCTTGTAACGATACAGGAGGAAGGGTGCCAAAGCTATTATACCGCTTTGTTAAAATTGCTGTTTTTTATATGAAATATAAAGAGGAACAAAAGAGGGTGGCAGATTAGTTCGAGAAGAGGTAAATAGGGACAAGGAGAAGGTATTACACATCACATGAAAGTCCAAGGTCCGGAACTCATCAGGATTAAGGCCTCTGCAGGGGCAGGAAAGACCTACGCCCTTAGTATACGTTTTTTGAGTCTTTTAAAAAAGATTCCTCCCAGTTCTAAGGGGCTTAGGTCTTTGATTGCCATAACCTTTACGAATAAAGCTGCCATAGAGATGAGGCAGCGTATATTAAACCACTTAAAAGCCATTGCCCTTAAGTCTGGGGGCTGGCGAGAAATTTCAAGAAAGACGGGTCTTACTCCCGAAGAGGCTGGAAAATGGATTGAGGTCATCTTGTCGAACTATTCAGACTTTCATATTCGTACTGTAGACAGTCTCCTTTTTTCAATCCTTAAAGGATTTTCTTTTGAATTTTCCATAAGGCCCGATTTTAACGTCGTTTTTAATATTGATGATATACTTGACGATGTTTTTGATATCATTTTATCTGGCGTTCAACACGATAAAAAGGAACTCATTGATAGAGCCCTTTCCACCTATTTTGACATTGACACCCAGGGGGGATTTTATCCTGAAAACGGCTTAAAAAAACGTTTAAAAGCCCTTTATTCGAAAGTAACTGAAGACATCGCCCAAAGAGAGATCGATGCTAAAAAGATACGAATTTCAAAAGAAAAGTCTGAGAGGGCATACAAGGAGTTTTTGGAGATCTTAAGCCAAATAGATGATGGGGCTGTTAAACGCAACCTTATTAGAGGACTTACACCCAATTTGGAAGCAGACAAGCTCCTCGACAGGGCCATATTTAAAAAGGATGTTGATGATCTATTTAAAAAGAATGCATCTGTGTCATCAGATGAGAAGGCTCATCTTGAAAGGGCGTTACAGTCCGTAAAGAAAAATCTGAGAGATTACGAGAGGATCTGTGAGGAGATTCCGTATTCAAGGGTTGGAGGCTATGTGCCGCTTCTTCATGAAATGCGAAGGTGCTGTGAGAATTTGTCTTTAAGGGAAGGGCTCATCCTTGGCTCAGATCACTGGACAGCCCTTATCCTAAAAGCCCTTCAAGAGGATGGCTTTGTCCCCCTTGTCTTTGAACATTTTGGAGGTCTATTTTCCCACTTTCTCTTTGATGAATTCCAGGACACCTCGCGCCAGCAATGGGAAGCCCTTTACCCCATATTCGAAGAGGCCCTCTCCCAGGGAGGCAGCCTATTTGTTGTGGGAGATGTAAAGCAGGCCATCTATCACTGGAGGGGAGGGGACATGGAACTTTTTGACGAGGTCCTTCAAAGGGACCGCTATTTCCCTTTCATCGATGTAATGAAAGATGAAATTCTTGGTAAAAACTATAGGGCCCATCCAGCCCTTGTGGACTTTGTAAACAGATTATTTGCTCCTCTAAAGGATCTTTCCACAGTAAAAAGCTGTATCGCAGACGAACTATTGGGAAAAAACACACCGGTAGTGGTTAAAAATGACCTCGCTGAAAAGATACTCAAGGCATATGATTCCCACGAACAGGAGGCTTCAGCAAAACGCCCTTTTAAAAGGAGGCCTAAGGTAAGCATTTTTGAGGTCTCAGGCTCAAAAAAGGAGATACGTTCTGGCATAAAGAATAGACTAATTCAAAAGGTGAGGGAAGAGTGGGAAAGTAGGCCCAGAGAAGATGGGGACTGTGCTTCACCCATAGCCTGTCTGGTGAGATCCCATAAGGATGCAGAAGAGGTTTCATCCTGGCTAATCTCAGAGGGTATACCCGTCATAACAGAGAATGCCTTAAAATTAAGCTCTTCTCTTTTGGTAAAAGGGATCATATGCCTCATGAAGCTCATAAATGATCCAGCAGACAATATTGCTCTCTATGGCCTTTTGGCGTCCAAGATTCTAAATTTCGGCCCTCAAAGTGAGGAAGAGCTGTCAAAGGCATGGTTAAGGGGAGAACACCATAAATGGACTCAGAAAGTAAATGAGATTATTCAGTCCTTAAAAGGGGCACTTATTAGGCGTACGCCATATGAGCTTTTACAGCAGATTATCGAAGTCACGGGTCTTTCAGATCGGATCAAAGATCATTTCCCTGACCAGTCAGTCTTTCTGGAAAGGCTCCTTGAAGTGACACATAATTTTGAAACAAAAGAAGGTGCCAGTCTACAAAAGTATCTTGATTTTTGGGATAAAGGTGGGCTGGAAGAGCGAGTAGGACTCCCTGAAAATATTGATGCTGTAAGGGTTATGACTATACACAAGGCGAAAGGCCTTGAATTCCCTGTGGTCTTCATACCGTTTACGGACTGGCAGATAAAAGACAGAACCCCAGTGGATGTCTATAATAACAGCCTTGTGTACCTGGGAGGAAAGCTAAACAATGAACTCCTGAGGGTGCGTGGACAAATATGGGCTATGGAAGTGCTCGAATCTCTAAATCTTTTTTATGTGGCACTGACACGGGCAATGGAAAGGATTTACTTTTTCGTAACTCTTCCAAAAACTAGTGGCCTAAAGCCGTTTTCTGTTGGCCTAAGACAACTTATTGAGAAAGCAAAAAAGACTGGGCTATTAGAAAAGGAGTACGTGTGTTGGGAGACCTTGGATCTGACACCTATGCCTCATTAAGGAGCCGCAAAAAAGGCCGTCTTCTCCACCAGGCCCTCTACTTTGTGGAGAAAAAGGAAGATCTTCTAGATCCAGAGCCATTGGTGAAAAAGGCATTTTGTTTTTTAGGAGAAAGGGTCAAAGGCTGGGACCTTAAGGGAGAATTCGTTTTGCCCCTTAAAAATCTCCTTAACCTTCCTGAAGTTGACATCATCTTTCCTAATGCTCCAAGTCTTGTTTTAAAAGAGAGAGAATTTCTTGTACCCAAGGGCAAGGATGGATTTTTCTCACTTAGACCTGATCGTGTGATAA
The DNA here is from genome assembly GCF_001687335.1 of Dissulfuribacter thermophilus. Classification (NCBI taxonomy): domain Bacteria; kingdom Pseudomonadati; phylum Thermodesulfobacteriota; class Dissulfuribacteria; order Dissulfuribacterales; family Dissulfuribacteraceae; genus Dissulfuribacter; species Dissulfuribacter thermophilus. The sequence continues at coordinate 102,134 of NZ_MAGO01000006.1, forward strand.
TCAAGGAAAATGAGGCCATTATAATAGAGTTTAAAAGTGAGGGGATTGACGCTTATCTTAAAAAGAAGCATCAAGAACAGGTCCTAACCTATAGAAAAATTGTAGAAAAGTCCTTTGGGCTATCAACTGTTGGATATCTTGTTTACTTAATTGAAAACCTTTGTGAACAGGTAAGATTTTCTTATGAATGAGATTATCGTTGTCCACCCGCGGCAAAATTTACTCAACATCGTAATGAATGATCTTCTGAAAAAGAATGAGCCTTGGGTGACTACTGTGCTTTTACCAAATAGGAGAGCAGGGCTATTTTTAAAACACTATCTCTCAAAGAGGGTGCATGGCCCGTTCTTGCTACCGCGCATTCTGACCCTGGAAGAGTGGATCAAGGAAATATATCTTAATCACACTGACTCCCCAAAGGAATTTATTGATGAATATGACCAGGCATGGATAATCTTCGAGGCATATAAAAGCTTGGTTGAGAAAAATGGGGCAAGACCTCCTTTATGGGACGACTTTTTCCCCTGGGCAATGAGAATCCAGCGTTTATTCGAGGAGCTGGACCTAGAGCTCACAGATCCCAAAAATATCGAATATCCCCCTACAGAAACCCTTTCAAGGGTCGCAATTTCCATTTTAGAAAGACTTGGAGATCTTTACGGTATTTTTCACAATCTCCTTGAAGAAAGGGGATTAATAACCTATTCGAGGCTGTTTTATGAAGTTGCCAGGACTCCATCAAGTTTTCTACAGCATGAAAATCCAGAAAATTTTCTCATAGTGGGGTTTTATGCCTTAACAAACGCAGAGGATCAGGTATTCAGGTGGCTATTTGACAATGGTGCCAGGATATACTGGCACAGTGAAACAGATCCACTGCCAGAACTTTATAGGAGATGGAAGGAAAACTGGAAGGTAGCTATAAATGAGGTTGAATGTGACTCATGTAAAGAAGAGAGCCCTACTTTGTCATTTTTTGAGGCACATGACCTCCATGCAGAACTAAAGGAGCTCAAAAAGGGACTTTCAAAAATAGATGATTTCGAGCCAGACCGCTGTGCAGTGGTCCCGCTTCTCAATACAAGCCTTATACCACTTTTACACCACCTCCCAGACGTACCAGTAAATTTGACAATGGGTTACCCCCTAAACCTCACAGGACCCTATACCTTTATCAAACTATTGATGAATATAGTAAGTGGCCTTGTAGAGTCCAAATTTCACCTTAAAGATCTGATTGAATTTTTGAGAGGACCTTATACGGATTATCCTGGACTGGTTGATGCCCTTAGGGAATATGGGGCGCCTTTCGTTACAAAAGAGGAACTCATACAAATAGCTAATAGGCTAGGCATAAAAAAAGAGATTCTTTTATTAATAGAGGAAATACTGATCCCTTTTGAAACAGCCCGTAGTACAAAAGACCTTTGTCTAGCATTAAATGGAGTAATTTCATATCTCAAATCACGTCTTTTGCCAGATGAAAATGATGAGAATATAGAGTCAAATTCCAGTGACCTTTTGAAATTAGACCTTTCGGTATTGATGGTCCTCGAAGAAAACGTTCTGCCTATTCTTGAAAATGGATTCTTTTCCCATGTACCCATGACAACACGGGGGCTTTTCAGGTTTTTTGAGGACATTTCATCTTCGATAAGGATACCTTTTGAGGGTGAGCCCTTATCCGGCATTCAGGTCATGGGACTTTTAGAGACAAGGCTAATAAATTTTGAAGAAATTTTTTTCATTGACGTAAATGAAGGGGTGTTTCCAGGCTCAGAAGAGGTGGATCCTATTCTACCCTATGGAATGCGTATAGTGCTTGGGCTTCCAGACAGATATCGTGAGGAATTGATACTGAAATACCATTTTGAAAGGCTGATAAAGGGGTCCAAGGTAACTCACCTAATGTGGCAATACCAGACCAATAAGGCGTCGAATAATGAACTCGAGGCCAAGAAAGTTAGAAGCCGATTCATTGAAAAACTCATATGGGAAATAGAAAAGAAAGAAGCCAAACCCTTGAGCCCAAATGAAAGAGTAAAATTTTCCAGGGTGGATCTCCCCTTAAACGGTATTTTTTCAGAAGCAGCCTTAAAAAAGGATGAGGAACACCTTAGAGTACTAAGGACCAGGCTTGGTAAAATCAGTCCGACTGCCCTTGAGCTTTATCTTACCTGCCCCAAAAAATTCTATTTTGAAAAGATTCTTGGCCTGTCACCTGGAAAGGTACCAGAAGAAATTGACCATGGAGCAATAGGTACTGCTGTACATAAGGCCCTTGAAAGGTATTATAGAGAGCTTACTGTTTCAAAAGCTTACATAAAAAAAGATGAATTAGATATAGATAGACTCTTTTTATTTTTTAAGGAGATATTGCAGGGGGAAGAATTTTTCCAACATCTGTCTTCTGAACGACGTTATTTAGTATTTAAGGGGGCATATTTTCGTTTAAAGAAGTTTATTGAATGCCAACCTAACTATACGGAAATACAGGCACTGGAAAAAGTGCTTAAGAAACGACTCAGCATTTACGATGATTTTTCAATAGAACTTTTTGGGATTGCAGACCGAATCGATAAAAGAGATCAACATTTTTTGATATTGGACTATAAAACCGGTTATGTAGAAGAAATTAACGGATTAAAATTGATGAATTTCAATCCATCTGCTCTTGAGGCCACATTTAATGAAGATTCACTTCTTGAATTCAGAGAACAAATTGGGCATATTCAGCTTCCCTTTTATAACTACCTATTTTGTACTGAAAAACAAGGTGATTTTAAACAGGTGTGGCACCACACCACAGCCGCATATGTCGATCTGAGGAAGACAGGAAAAGAACAATTTTTAATAAAACCTGACAAATTAGGTGAGGAATGGGGGGAATGGCTAAAGGCAGATTTTATTGAGGGCATTAAATTTTTAATAAAGCACATACTACATTCGCCATATTGGTACCCTGCCACCGACCCGCTTTCATGCAGGTGGTGCGATTATAGGGATGGTTGTAAGCACAGCTAAAAAAACAATATAGAAAAGGTCAGGATTTACTATGGAACTTTGGTACACAGAATTACACACAAAAGGATCTGGAATTTGTTTTAAGGTGAAGGAGACACTCTTTAAAAAGCATTCCAAGTTTCAAGAAGTAACTGTGTTAGATACAGAAGACTATGGACGCATGCTGGTAATTGATGGCCTTGTGATGCTCACAGAAAGAGATGAATTCATATATCACGAAATGATGGCACATCCAGCCTTATTCCTCCATAGATCCCCAGAAAACGTGCTCGTAATTGGAGGGGGAGACGGCGGTACTGTAAGAGAAGTAGCAAGACACAAGGCAGTTAAAAGTATAACTCTTTGCGAAATTGATGATGTGGTCTTGGATGTGGCCAAGAAATTTTTCCCCAATCTCTCAACTCAACTCTTTTCAGACAACAGGGTGGAGATAATAGTTGATGATGCATCAAAACATATAAAAGACAAAAAAGAGAATTACGATGTCATTTTAGTAGATTCCTCAGACCCCGTTGGACCAGCTGAAAATCTTTTTAAAAGAGATTTTTTCGAATCCCTCAAAAAATCATTAAAACCTGACGGAATAGTGGTTTTACAGAGCGAATCACCATTTTATCACCTGGATATCATAAAAAATGTTCGGGAAAATCTGCTTGGAGCCGGTTTTGATAATGTACTATTCTATTGGGCACACATTCCAACCTATCCAGGTGGTGTGTGGTGCTGGGCCATTGCATCTTGCACGTATCATCCAATAAAGGATTTTTCTCTCGAGGGCAAAGATTTTAACATGGAGTTAAAGTACTATAGCCCTGAAATCCACAAGGCCTCCTTTATACTGCCAGAATACTTTAAAAGAGCGCTTTCGGAAGTGTTGAGTTTTGAGTTTTGAGTGTCGAGTTGAAGGAAGAAAGGCGTTCGGAAGTGTTGAGTTTTGAGTGTTGAGTGTTGAGTTGAAGGAAAAGAACTTTAGAAGGAATGTTGAGTTTTGAGTTGAAGGAGGAAGAAGTTCGAATTTGCATTCTTTGATGGAGTCCTGAGGAAGAGGTCAGGGCGGAAATGAAGAAAAAGGGTATAACTCTCCCTTTTGAGAAAGAAAACTGTATATATATTCCTGAGTCGCCAGGGGTCTACATTTTTAAGGACTCAAAGGAGTCCGTTATCTATATAGGTAAGGCTGTAAACCTTAGAAAGCGAGTCCAATCTTACCATAGAGACCCTGGTACGCAGCCCCCCAAAGTTCAGCTGATTTCCTCAAGGGCTGCGACAATGGAATTCATAGTATGTTCTACAGAAAAAGAGGCACTCATCTTAGAAGATGCCCTAATTAAGGAAAAGCGGCCCAAATACAACGTCAGACTGAGGGATGATAAGGCCTATCCATTTATAAGAATTGGATTGGATCATGAATTTCCAAGGATCCATCTAGTGCGAAAGAGAAAGGATGATGGTGCATCTTATTTTGGGCCTTATACATCTTCAGAGGCAGCAAGGAGCACTTTGCGATTCGTGGCAAAGACGTTTGGACTCAGGACATGCCCTGACACCGTTTTAAAGACCCAGAAAAGGCCGTGTCTTCGGGCACAAATAAATCTTTGCCTTGCTCCGTGTGATGAGGACATAAATAAGGAATTATATAAAAAGAGTGTCAATGATGCTTTGGCATTTCTTGGGGGCAGAAAAAGGGATCTCATAGAACGCCTTCGCTGCCAAATGGAAGATGCATCTCAGGCCTTAGATTTTGAAAAGGCAGCTCGCTTGCGAGATCAGATAAAGGCAATTGAGGTGGCTATAGAGCCTCAAGACGTAGTCTTATCAAAACCACTTGATTTGGATTGTATAGGCCTTGCTGCAGATACAACCGTGGGCCGAGCACTGGTGGTAATGCTAAAGGTAAGAGAAGGCCGGGTCGTTGGTAGAGATCAATTTGAATTTGATGTGATTGAAGGAGAAGAGGAAGGAGAAATTCTAAGGGCCTTTTTAAAGGAAAAATACCACTGTCTTGAGACAAAAATGGTAATTTTGCCACTGGAACTAGAGGACAAGTCATTAATGGAGGAATTTCTTAAGGCGAAGAATTCTTTACCAATTAAATTGATCCATCCCAAAAGAGGGGAAAAGAAGAAGCTTTTGTCATTGGCCAGAGAAAATGCTGAGGTGGCATTGGCCACTGTATTGAAAAACATATATGAGTGGAACAAGATACAAAAGGCATTAAAGAATAGGCTTGACTTAGATTTTGAACCATCCTGGATAGAGTGTATAGATGTCTCTCATACAGTTGGAAGAGATAGGGTCGGCAGCCTTGTTTGTTTTAAAGACGGCGAGCCGCTAAAGTCCTACTATAGGCAATATAATCTTTGTCCAAGCAAGGGAGCAGATGATTACGCTGGTATTCGTGAAATTATAAAAAGGAGAATAGAAAGGGTAAAAAAAGAGGGTAGGGGACCTGATTTGATCATTATTGACGGTGGTAAGGGCCAATTAAATGCGGCATGCGAAGAACTTTCTTTGAGAACTCCAGATATTGGTGACACTCTAGTGCCCTTTCTAATTGCCATTGCAAAAGAACGAGATGGTTCAGTTGACAAGATTTATACCAAGGGACATGGATTACCCTTATTATTGAAAAAGGACGATCCAGTCCTGCTTTTTATACAAAAAATCAGGGATGAGGCCCATAGATTTGGGATAACTGCCCATAGAAAAAAAAGGCTTAAGGGCATTCGTTTTTCTGTTCTGGAAGAGATACCTGGGGTAGGCGCTAGGAGAAAGGAGAAACTTTTAAAAGAGTTTGGCAGTCTAGGTGGTATTAAAAATGCGACCATCGAAGAACTGAGAAAGGTCCCTGGAATTACCTATGATATTGCAAAACAGATTAAGGAAAAACTTGATGCATAAATTGTAGAGGAGCTACATTTAAAATGTCTGCGTCTGGGTGGCGACCCTGTGAGGGGTTTGTATGTGCTCATGACAAAATGATATGTTTCTGTTATAAATTGTTGATGAATATGGAACGGTCGTTCCCTTTATACTGACTGTGGTGTATGTTTTAATTGTAGCAAATTTAAGGGGATGAAAGCTGAACAAAAAATCACTATAAAAAATAGGTTAGGATTGCATGCCCGCCCAGCTACAAGATTTGCCCAACTTGCAAGCACTTTCCAATCCCAGATTTGGCTTGAGAGAAATGGTGAGTCTGTAGATGGAAAAAGTATACTTGAGGTTCTTACATTGGCCTGTCCAAAAGGCACTACTTTGATTGTGCGTGCTGAAGGTCCAGATTCAATAGACGCAGTTGAGGCTTTGAAGCGTTTGGTTGAAAATCGATTTGGAGAGATTGATTAATGAAAACCCTTGTGTTTAGAGGGGTTGGAGCATCTCCTGGAATCGCCATTGGTAAGGCACGTATTCTTGAGCAGGGGAAATTTGAAGTAATCCGCCAAAAAATACCTGCTCATTCTATTGAAAAAGAAAAAACGAGATTCAAAGAGGCTGTATCCAGGGTTGAAAATCAACTAGAGTCCTTACTTCAAGAAATTTCCGAAGAACTAAAAGATCATGCCGCAATTTTTAAGGCCCACCTCATGATGCTTAGGGACAATATGATCTATGATCGCACCCTTCAATTGATAGAACAGGAGGGAATCAATGCGGAATGGGCCTTATCTAAAGTACTCGACTGGATAAAGAAAGTCTTTGCCAAGATTAAAGATGACTTCATCAGAGAGCGTTTTACAGACGTTGAGGATGTCATAAAAAGGGTTCAAATGACCCTAGTAGGGGAAAATTTAGTAAAAAATCTCAATTTTACAGAACCATCAGTGCTTATAGCCAATGATCTGTCCCCAGCAGACACAGTGCAGATGAATCCAGAACTGATAATGGGGTTTGTGACAGAAAAGGGCAGTAGAACATCGCATACTGCAATTGTTGCAAGATCCCTTGGCATTCCCGCAGTAGTTGGAGTTGAAGGGATTTTGAATCATGTGCTCTCGGATGAAACGGTAATAGTAGATGGACTGTGTGGAGAGCTCATCATCACCGATGATCCAGTAGTTCTTTCCCGCTACAGGGAAAAGCAGGAGGCATTTAGTAAATACAGTTTAGACATAATCAATACTAGTCATCTTCCAGCAGAGACCAAAGACGGCTTTAGGGTGACAATAAAGGCCAATATCGAAATGATCGATGAAATACCTTCAGTAATAACCTATGGAGCTGAAGGTGTTGGCCTGTTGAGAACGGAATTTTTATATCTGTCAAAAAAGGGGCTCCCAAAAGAAGAAGATCTCTATAGCGTTTATAGAGAAATGGTGGAAAGACTAAATCCATATCCTGTCACAATCCGTACGCTGGATATTGGCGGGGATAAATTTGTTTCCTCAGTCCCGTTGTGTGAGGAAATGAATCCTGCCCTTGGACTTAGGGCCATAAGGCTTTGCCTAAGAGAACCAGAACTTTTTAAGACCCAACTCAGGGCAATACTTAGAGCAAGCGCCCATGGAGAGGTGAAGATACTCTTCCCATTGATTTCAGGGAAGATGGAGATAATTGAGGCCAGAGAAATCTTGGAAGAAGCCAAACAGGAACTCAAACAAAAGAATCATCCCTTTGATGAAAATATCCAAGTTGGGATAATGATAGAGGTGCCCACTGCCGTGATGATGGCAGATGTACTGGCCAAAGAAGTTGATTTCTTTAGTATCGGCACCAATGACCTAATCCAATATTCCCTTGCAATTGATAGGGTGAATGAGAGGGTTGCCCACCTTTATGAGCCCCTGCATCCGGCAATATTAAGGATGCTGCAAAAGACTGTTGATGCTGCCCATGCTCACGGTATTGAAGTGGCTGTTTGCGGCGAGATGGCAGGAGAGCCAATGTATGTACCGGTATTGCTTGGTATGGGAGTTGATGAATTCAGCATGAACGCCATTGTTGTCCCAAGAATAAAAAAGATGATCAGGGGCATTTCGCAGGAAAAGTGTAAAGAACTTTTTAATGAACTCCTAGAGGAAAGCACAGCAATTGCCATTAGGAGACGTCTCTTGAAGTTTTTAAGCGACTATTATCCTGAAGAATTTAGCCCTGAAAAGGGACTTTATTGCGATCTTGCTCGCACCAACTCAAAACTCAGCACCCAAAATTTTTAATGTTTTCTTCCTTCAACTCAAAACTCATCACTCAAAACTCAACACTTTTAAGTGGGGGCCTCTATATCCACGTTCCATTTTGTAGAAAAAAGTGTCCTTATTGTGATTTTTTAAGTATTCCATATTCCAAGGAAGCGGAAGCCAAATATTTAAAACGCCTTTTAGGTGAACTAAAGGAAAAAAAACGATTAGTTGCGAAAAGGCCGTTTAATCTAAAAACTCTCTATGTCGGTGGTGGAACCCCTTCGGTATTATCACTTGAATCCATTACAAAGATAGTAGAGGCTGTCAAAGAAGCCTTCTTTAGGGACAGACCTCCTGTTGAAGCCACTATTGAATGCAATCCAGAATCATCTTCCTTGAAATCATTCAAAAAATTTAAGGAACTGGGCTTTAGCAGACTAAGTATAGGGGTTCAGGATCTCACCCAGCGGGGGCTTGACGCACTTGATCGGCCACACGGTGTGATTGAAGCAAAAAATGCAATTGAGTTGGCAAAAGAGGCAGGATTTGAGGACATCTCAATAGATTTAATCTTTGGCTGGCCCACTCAATCCAAAGAGGAGCTTTTGACTACTCTTGATCTAGTGGCAACTCTAAAGGCCGTTACACATATTTCCTATTATGAACTAACTATTGAGGAAAACACCAAATTCTATGAACTAGAATCACTTGGCCGCCTTGAGGTTTTAAATCAAGATACCTTATGGGAATTCACTGAAATTATAGAAGATACTCTTAAAAAGCTTGGTTTTACCCAATACGAAATTTCAAATTTTGCAAAACCAGGTCATGAAGCAAGACACAACACTGGATACTGGAAAAACCTGCCATATATAGGGTTGGGGCCCTCGGCCGTATCATATCTACCTCCGAGGCGATGGATGAATGTAAGAGATCTAAATCTGTATTTGGACCCTGGATTTGGTGAGATCCCAATTGAATGGGAAGAGTCCCTTGAAAACGAGGAATCCTTTAGGGAAACCCTTGTAATAGGGCTGAGAATGGTAGAGGGGGTCTCTATAAAAGGGCTTGAGATGAGATACGGGATAAATCCATTTGATTATTATGGACAGACCTTGAATGAACTAATGGAGGATAATTTCTTGGGGCTGGAAAATGATCATCTCTTCCTTACCAAAAAAGGAAGAAGAGTGGCTAATGGGGTGCTATCAAAGCTTGTATAGAGAAAAAGGTCAAAAAAGGCCTCATCCTGAGATAAATCACGGTTTACTGTGCGCAATTTATGGATTATTTTAAGATCCAATTCTGCATAGGTTGCCTGTTTTAAAGTCAATTTTCACTAAACAGAGAACTGTTGACACCATATTCAATCTTCGAGGGGACTAAAATGAGCAAAGACGTAGAAACTGTTCTGGATACTTCAAAGGAGCTTCGTTCCAAAGATGAATTTTGTTTTTCCTGTGTACCAGATAAGGACTGTTTTACACAGTGCTGTTATGATCTCACCTTAATGCTGATGCCCTATGACATTTACAGGCTGAAAAAGGCCTTGGGTATGAGTTCTAAGGAATTTTTGGAACGTTATACCAGTGTGCATGTGGGGCCTGGCACTGGCATTCCAGTTGTCACAGTAAAGATGGAAGGTCCTTATCTCAAATGCCCCTTTTTGGAAGAGGGCAAAGGATGTACTGTCTACAACGACCGGCCCGGTGCCTGTAGGGCATATCCACTTGCGAGAATTGCACAACGATCCCACGAAACAGGGGAGATTGACGAATATTATTATGTAGTGAGAGAGTCTGATTGTAGAGGCTTTAAAGATTGTAAATCCTGGACAGTGGAAGAGTGGGTCCAGCACGAAGGACTTTCGGAATATAATGAGTTTAATGACCTTTTCAGCGAGCTCATTCATGCAAAGAACAAATCAGGCGTCGGCCAACTCAATGCGGATCAAATAGAAATGTTTTACATGGGTTGCTATGATATTGACTCATTCAGAGAATTTTTCCTCGAAGGCCCGAACCTTGATAGATACATGGAAGATGAGGCAACCATACAAAAGCTCCAGGAAGATGAACTTGAGCTTTTAAAATACGGAATTCGGTGGGTAAAGAAAAAGCTATTTGAAGGCGGGAGTTGTATTGCCTGTGGACTCAGCTGAAGTGGAAATTCATACTGATGGAGCATGTTCGGGAAATCCTGGCCCCGGTGGTTATGGTGCGATCCTGCGGTATAAGAATGTTGAGAAAGAGATTTTTGGCTGGACCTCAAAGACCACCAATAATCGCATGGAGATGCTCGCTGCCATACGTGCCCTAGAAGCCCTAAAGAGACCGTGTAAAGTAAAAATATTTACAGATTCTCAGTATCTTAAAAATGGAATTACTCAATGGGTTTCAGGCTGGATATGTAAGGGATGGAAAAATTCTGCTGGAAAACCAGTAAAAAATATCGACTTGTGGCAGCGCCTCCTTGAACTTGTAAAGATCCATACGCTTGAATGGATTTGGTTGAAGGGGCATGCTGGCCACGAATTAAATGAAAGAGCAGATAATCTTGCGCGTTTTGCTATAGTCAAGGGTCAGAAAGGGGAACTTCCTGAGGATGTAGAGGGTCGTCTACCTGTATAGAGGGTGACGATACCGAAGGTTAGGGGGCGGTACTTTACATCTCTAAAGCCAGCAGACTCCATCATTGCAGCAACCACCTCTGGGGCGTGGAATTCCTGTATTGAAGTTGCGAGATATGAATATGCCTCCTTATCTCCTGAAATGATACCGCCAATATTGGGCAAAATATTATGTAAATAAAAAAAGTAATACTTTGAAAACAGCTTATTTTTAGGTCTTGAAAACTCCAGAATACTTAAGACCCCTCCTGGTTTAAGGACCCTAAACATCTCCATAAGGCCCTTTTCAGGGTTAGCAAGATTACGAATTCCAAAGGCAATAGTTATTCCAGAAAACACATTTTCTTTAAAAGGAATTAACTCTGCGTCTCCCTGAACCAAAAGAATATCATTGGCCATTTTGAGACTGTTGATTCTGTTTTTCCCATGAAGTAACATGTCGAGGCAAAAGTCTAAGGCAATGATTTTTCTTTTGGTATATTTTCTCAGGACAATCGAGAGAGGAAGCGTGCCTGCACATAAATCCAAAATAGGACCATCAGGCAAATTTTTAAGGGTCTCAGCAGTCCTTTTCCTCCAATACTTGTCCACAGAAAAGCTTAAAAGGGTATTGAGTAGGTCGTAGCGACTTGTTACAGAGGAAAATTTATTTTTTACAAAACTTTTTTTTTCGTCGTTATTTTGAGAAAATTTCATTTTTGACACATGAAGGAACAAATTTACAAGATCCTAAAAGACCTTTCTGATGGTAAAACTGACGTAGAGGATGCTCTCTACCAATTAAAAAAGCTTCCCTATGAAGATCTTGGTTGGGCCAAGATTGATCATCACAGGAGCATCCGAAAAGGTATTCCTGAGGCCATTTATGGGGAAGGGAAGGGGGCTGAGCAGATTGTAAAAATTGCTCAGAAAATGAGTGAATCTGGCCATCCCATATTGGTGACACGGGTTTGCCCTCAAAAGGCAAGCGAAATCCTAAAAAAGGCCCCTTTTCTCGAATACAATTCGGATGCAAGGCTACTTCATTCACCTATTTCCCCTCCTAATAACTCCGACAAAAAAGTTATTACTGTACCAGTGATTACCGCGGGCACTAGTGACATCCCCGTGGCAGAAGAGGCAGCCATTACACTCGAACTCAATGGCATCAGGGCCAAAAGAATCTTTGATTGCGGGGTAGCTGGTATTCACCGGCTCTTTGACCATATAGACGTAATACAAAAGGCCCCGGTTATTATCGTTGTCGCAGGCATGGATGGAGTGTTACCTGGACTAATTGCCGGCATTGCTCCATGTCCTGTAATAGGAGTGCCAACAAGTATTGGATATGGTGCAAATTTTAAAGGAGTCGCCCCCCTTTTAACTATGTTAAACACCTGTTCTCAGGGCCTCTGCGTGGTAAATATTGATAACGGATTTGGAGCAGCCTGTGTGGCTGCCCTTATATGTTCAAGGATTAAAGAATTTAATCCTTGAGAAGTCCTTTTGCCCTAAGCTTTTTACGTTTTTCTCTACGTCTACGCCTTCTTTCGATTTCCCTTCTTCTTTCTATCTTTTTGTGCTTCGCCATACTACCTCCTTTTTTTTGAGCCTCTTTAATAAAAAAGGAATTGGGTTAAGTCAACTTTTTCTTGATAAGAAATTCTTTATAAATATGATTGAATTAAAATAAGCCGAATGTGAGGGAGCCACAAGGTGAAAGTCAAAAATTGGATGACGAAAAAATTGATCACGATTGGACCCAATTGCAGTGTAAAGGAAGCAGTCCACTTGATGTACAAATATTCTATTAGGCATATCCCCGTTGTGGACCACAATGAACTACTAGGCTTAGTAACAGAAAGCAATCTCAGACAATATTTTTACCACTCTGAATTGGACTCTTTAAAAGTCGAAGACGTGATGATTTTAAACCCTATTACTGTGGATCCTAATTCAAGTATCGACTCAGCAGCTCGTCTAATCCATGAATTTAAGATTGGCGGTCTTCCAGTACTAGATAAGAGATCCCTTGTAGGAATTATTACAACAACGGATATTTTATCTGCATTTTTACAGTTTTTAGGACTCTTGAAAGAAAGCTCTCGGCTGGATGTCATTTTAAATGACACCAAGAACCTAGATGAAGTCCTGACAATAATTAGGAAGCATGGTGGAAAGGTCATAAGTGTCGGCATGGAGGCCACTAGTACTAGGAAGAAAATACATTATATACGTCTTGAAAAAATAGATCTTTTACCTATAGTGAAAGCCATTGAGGAGAAGGGCCACAAAGTGGTATCTGTCCTCGATTAAAAACATTGGGGGAAAATATGGCCGGCTACGCAGTTCAAAAGACCATTGCAGAGATCAATGAAAAGATAAAAAAGGGCAAAGCTGTAGTTGTTACAGCAGAGGAGATGATTGACATTGTAAAGACTAAAGGCGAAAAAGAGGCAGCCAAACAGGTAGATGTGGTAACTACTGGCACATTTTCTCCAATGTGTTCCTCTGGGGCTTTCATAAATTTTGGGCACAGCGTTCCAGGGATCAAGGCTGCAAAGGTATGGTTAAACGGAGTGCCTGCATATGCAGGGCTTGCAGCAGTGGATATTTACATTGGCTGTACTGAACCTAGGGAAGGGGATCCTCTGAACAAAGTATATCCAGGGGAATTCCTCTACGGTGGTGGTCATGTTATTCAAGATCTCGTCAGCGGAAAACAGGTACTTTTAGAAGCAGAGGCCTATGGCACCCACTGTTATCCTAGAAAACGCCTAGAAAAAAAGATTACATTAAAGGACCTCCCATTTGCCCAACTTTGTAATCCACGAAATGCCTATCAAAATTACAACTGTGCTGTAAACGTAACGACAAAAACAATTTATACCTATATGGGCACTCTAAAACCAAGGCTAGGCAATGCCAATTACTGTACTTCAGGTCAATTGAGTCCTCTCTTTAATGACCCCTATTATAAGACTATTGGAATCGGGACTAGGATCTTTCTAGGCGGGGGCATTGGATATGTAGTTTCTCCAGGTACCCAGCACAACCCAGATGTTCCAAGGACTGAGAAGGGGCTACCAAAGCGTCCTGCAGGTACACTCATGGTACTAGGAGACCTTAAGGGAATGCATCCAAGGTATCTCACTGGAGTAAGTATCCTCGGTTATGGTTGTTCGCTTGCTGTCGGTATAGGGGTACCGATTCCTATATTAAATGAAGAGATAGCCATGTATACAGGGGTATCTGACGAAGACATAGTGACCCAGGTAGTGGATTACGGCCTCGATTACCCAATGGGTAAGGGACGCCCCCTTGCAGAAGTGACTTATAAAGAACTTCGAAGTGGTTCCATAAGGATAAACGGCAAAGAAGTTCCCACAGCGCCACTTTCAAGTTATGCAAGGGCAAGGGAAATAGCTCAAAAGCTGAAAAAGTGGATAGAAGAGGGCAATTTCCTCCTTTCAGAACCCCAAGAACTTTTGCCATCATCACGTGACTAAGATAGATAGGCTGAGAGAATACCTGAGCACATTAAGGCCGCCCATTGCAGTCGCGTGTTCCGGTGGGGTGGATAGTACTTTTTTGGTGAAAATTGCCCTTGATGTCCATGGGAAACAATGGGTCTATCCTGTTTTTATGGACTCTGTGTTTGTAACAGAAGCGGATCGGTCCTGGATAGAGGCAGTTTCACGCAATTTAGGGGTTCAGGTGCTCAGGTATAAATGGAATCCCTTGTCCTATTTGGAGATTAGATCCAATACAAGGCGACGCTGTTATTGGTGTAAACTACATATGTATTCGATTATTAAAGAAAAAGTAAAAACATTTGGGGTATCACAAATCCTTGATGGGACCCAAGGAGATGATTTGAATCGCGACAGACCTGGTATTTTTGCCATAAAAAAACTAAACATATTGACTCCAATGGCCGATTTATTCTTGACAAAAGATGAAATTCGGTTTGAGTCTAATAAATACAGTTTGGCACCAGCAAACAGGCCCAGTGAATCGTGTCTTGCAACTAAAATTGATTTTGGAATCGTAATAACTAAAAATCAATTAAAACAAATTGAAAATGGCTTAATAAACTGAGAGGCCGTAATCAAGGCTTTTGAGCCAGCACTACATCATTTTTATTTATATACCGGCAAGTTATGCTGGCAAAATATCAGATAAATGGAGGGCAAGATGAATAAGGGACAACTGATTGACCGCATTGCTGAGAATGCAAATTTGCCAAAGAGTGTGGCTGAAAAGGCCTTGAACGGCTTCATTCAGGCTATTACAGAGGCGTTAGAGTCTGGTGAAAAAGTCACTCTCGTAGGCTTTGGGACCTTTTATGTGACTGAAAGGAAGGCAAGGACAGGCATAAATCCAAGTACTGGAAAAACAATCAACATTCCTGCGAAAAAGGTTCCAAAATTTAAAGCTGGTTCCAAGCTTCAAGAGGCTGTTTTGTAGTAAAAAACTATTTTTGGGGAATAAGAGGCAAAGGGCAACTAATAAAAGGCCCTTTAGTCTTGGGTCTTCTTTTATCTTAGAAAAGCCCCAAAGCCACGAGAATGGAGTGGTCAGAGGGGCTTTTTTTATGATTAATATTGTGGGAGAAAAAATTAAAGTCGACCACATCCGTTGCCGATAAATATTACAGCTAACATAGGCCTAAGGAAACGGGTTGGTTACCATGAATGTTTCACCATATCAGATACAAAATGTAATAAGGGCCTACGGTCAGAGGATCGGGAAAAAGGGCCTGATAAGACTTGAATCCGACAATTCTAGATATTCTCCGGATGTGGTTAACATATCTTCTGAGGCAAAACAAAAGCTTATAACCCAAAAGGTGGCCACTGATATTATAGCAAAGGTTAAGGGAAAAGAGGTAACTGATTCGAGGCTAGGGGCATATCTTGCAGAGAAGGTGAGCGAAGAATTGGGAGGAAATTTGGAAATTGCTGGCTCACTTGAAGGAAAAAAGGGGTTAAGATTTCGGGTTATTGACCCTCAAAAAGGAGAGATTCTAAAGGAACTCTCTTCAAAAGATGCAGAAGACCTCATAATGAGGATTTACTCAAAAATAGAAAAAATAGGTAGCGAATAGGGGTTTAACAAAATGAAGATCAACGATACTCACCAGAAATTGCTAGAAGCATACTTAAACCAAGTGCATGCAGTACAAGGACAGCAGGCACAACAGGTGCAAAATGAAAAAAATGCTTCTCAGCAACAAGCAACTCAATCTACTGATAAGGTTGACTTGTCCTCTGGTTCGAGATTGATGCAACAGGTTAATAAGGCTATGTACGTTAAAGAGCCAGAAAGGACAGCCTATGTCAACGCCTTAAGAGATCAGATCCAACAAGGTACTTACCAAGTGAATGCTGATAAGGTTGCAGACAAAATGATGACTGATCTCATCAAGGACTTAGGATAGTTCCTCCTCCTTATTAATCCCCCGCCTGAGGCCCCTTGTTCAAGCTTGGGGCCTTTTAGGGTAAAAACAGAGGCCAAAGGCCTCTTTTTATTTTTTCTCATAAAGATAAATTCCAGCGCCAATACCTTCTAAGAGCTTGATTTATAAAGATTTTCTAATTTTAGAGGTTTATATAATGTCGCATAATATATATTATGTAAAATTAAAACAAACTTTTTTTATTGGGCCTTCTTTTTTATTAGGCCTTCCCTGATGCTATTCGGGCAATTTTTGAATTAATATCCGACAATAAAAGGACGCTTTTCTTTATGTCCTCAAAGATTGAAGGATATTGATCTTGGCCAACCACTCCTAACTCCACAAGGTCAGCCTTTCCCAAAATTACTTGAAGTGGCTGATTGAGTTTATGTGAAGCAGCCCTAATAGACTCAAGGATCGAGTCATGAGTGGCCTGTAATTTAGAATAGGCCCTAAGAACAGAAATTTGGTATCCCTTCATTATATGCTTTGTTAATGTAGAGGCGTTCAGCCCTGAAGACAAAACCAAATCTACACCCAAGACTTCTAATGCCTCTGCGCTATTGAGATCAGAATTTATAACTATAATAAAAATGCAATCTAATCTCCTATTTTGTCGTATGTTTTTTATTTTAGATTTGATTTCATCTTTTTTAGTTAAATCATCCCCGATCAACAGTACGCAAAATTTGTCCTCTAAGGCCAACAATCTCTGTTCCAGAATTTGTTCAGTACCATCTTCAATGGCATCTAGATTTTCAATCCTGTAACCAAATGGGACCAGTTCATCCCCGAGCCCCTTAATGATTTCCTGGTTCACTCCATAAAGAAGGACTGGACCTATTGTGGCCTTACACGAAACCTGATGATTTTTAAACAATAGAGGCTGGCAGTTTTTTTCTACTTCAAGGCCTGTTAAGAGGATCTTTAAGATGTCATCAACTCCTCGAATGTCCACTATGGACTTGCTACAGGTCCCTATCATGAAACACAAATCAAGACCTATGGCCTCTTTTGCCGCTGATGATAGAGCCTTTTTAATCCTACTTGCCACAAAATCTGCCCCTGCTTCATGGGTCTCTTTCAAATGGATGAGAAACGATGAATCACTTAAGAAATAAATTTCATCATAGTTTCTAATTAACGATTTAATCGTATGAATTCCTCTTTCATGCAGGAACCTTGCGGCTATTTCTTTTTCTTCATCTTCATGAAGGCACTGGGGGTCCAATGCAACCAAGATTACCGTTAGATCATAGTCCTGGACCCCTCTTCCCTTTTGAATCAAGGAGCCAAGGATCTTTTTTAAATTCTCTAAAGACGTATTATCGATTTCTATCATCTATTCTTGTCCTCCATGTTTTGGGACCTTAAACCAAAATTTCATTCCGCCTTCAGGTCTATTCTGCGCCCAAACCTCCCCTCCATGGGCCTCGATAATGCTTTTTACAACTGCAAGTCCGAGGCCAGAACCAGGCTCCTCGCCCTCTTCCACTTTTGTCTTTCCTTTGAAGAATGGATCAAACACGTGGGGCAAATCTTTTTCGTCAATACCAGGACCCCGATCTTCGACTTCCAGGATTACTGAATCATCAACTGGTTTCACCTTAACGTAGACCTCAGAACTTTTTGGAGAAAACTTTATTGCGTTGTCCAAAAGGTTTGTGATAGCACGCTGAAGTTGTTTGGAGTCAGCCTTAATTATGGTCAATTCATCGGGGACTTGCATCATTATCTTTATTTTCTTTTCACCTGCCTTTACCTTTATGCCATCAATTATCTCTTCTATTATTTCTTCCAGACTGCACTCCTCCAACGAAAGCGGAACCTTCCCTGCCTCCAATCTCAAAATTTCCAAGATAACATGAATGTAGTTTTCAAGACGCTGGATCTCCCTATAGACGGTCTCTAAGTAGGTCTTTTGTTTGGCATTTAACTCACCTGCCTTCCCATTAAGTAGCCTCAAAATAAAGCCCCCGGCAATTGCAACGGGGGCCTTTAGGTCGTGAGCAAACATAGATATCAAAATATCTCTGTGTTGTTCCAGTTTTTCCTGCTCTCTCCTGTCTCTCAAGAGCTCAATTATTCCATATTGTTTACCCGTAGGATCCGTTATGGATGTCACTGTGATAGAAACCGGTATACGGGTACCTGATTTGTTTATCAAAAAGGTGTCTTCTTTTATTATCTTGGTTTGTTCAAATTCTTCTGAGATTGGACACTTTGCATCACAAAGGCTACTTTTTAGTACCTCATTACACCTTTTGCCTACAGCCTCATTTCGGGTATATCCTGTGAGTTTTTCTGCTTCTCTATTAAATTCAAGGATAGTACCACTGGTATCTATGGCAACAAATCCTATAGGCAAACTAGGAATAATGAGGTTGCATAGTTCCTCATGACCAATACCGTCTTTTAAAATTTTCATTTGCTCACCTGAGGTCAATTATTTGGTTGAGTTTCACACTCCTCTATTACTTTTTGGGCAAGCGTGAAAAAGACCTCTGATGTCTCGTCTCTTTTTGCAGAGATCGGCTCACCAGAATCCCCTCCTATACGTATCTGTGGATCGATGGGGATTTTCGCAAGGAGTGGAATTTGAAAGGCCTTTGCAAGTTTTTCACCACCACCGCTTCCGAATATATCCAGAATATCATCTTCGCTTCCACCTGGCATCTTTAAATATGACATATTTTCAACTATTCCCAAAATTGGTATTTCCTCGGTTTTAAAAAGGCCAATTGCCCTTCTCACATCTGATACAGCCACCTTTTGTGGGGTTGTAACAACTATGACGCCATCCAAGGGGATTGATTTGGTTACAGTGATAGTGGCATCTCCAGTTCCAGGTGGCAAATCCACTATCAAGAAGTCAAGATCGTCCCATTTCACCTTTCCCAAAAATTCTTTTATTGCCTTGTTTACCAGAGGGCCTCTCCATACAATTGGAACCCCCTCCCCTGCCAAAGTGGCTGTAGACATAACTTTCACCCCATATTTTTCCAAGGGAAGAAGCATCCCCTTTGATCCAAGGGGACGATCCTTTATACCCATCATAATGGGGATATCTGGACCATGAAAATCGGCATCGAGGATACCTGTGTTTTTCCCTAATCCCTTAAGTGCAACTGCCAGGTTCACAGATACCGTAGATTTTCCTACCCCACCCTTTCCGCTGGCAACAGCGATTACCCTCTTTACTTTCTTAATTCCTTCCATTTCAGATGGGGCCTGACCAAAGAGTTTTGCGCGTTCCTCGCTGGTCATGGCAGTCATCACAACTTCCACGTAGTTCACACCTGGGACAGCCTTTACAGCCTCTTCAACATCCTGTTTTATTTTTGTCTTTAGAGGACATCCTGCAAAGGTAAGTGAAATGGTAACTCGTACTGCATCGCCACTTATTTCAACATCTTTTACCATACCGAGATCTACTAGGCTTCTATTGAGCTCCGGATCATTAACCCCTTTCAGGGCATCCATAATAGTTTCCTTGGTCACTGCCATTTTTTTTTTATTCCTCCAGACACAAAAGCTTTTATTCACCTCTTTAGGATATTACAATAAAACTCAAAAATGGAAAAACAAAATCCGAATCAATTCTCAATTCAAAATTTGAAAATGAACAAAAGCGATCAAAAAAAACGTCTTGATTCTCTTTTGGTAGATCGTGGCCTATGCCCTTCCCGCTCAAAGGCCCAGGCACTTATATTATCTGGCAAGGTCTTGGTGGACGGGAAGGTCAGAGATAAGCCTGGAATCAGATTTAAACAAGATTGTAACATCACTATTGAGGAGCCTCTAAATCCTTTTGTTAGCAGAGGTGGCCTAAAATTGGAAAAGGCCCTAGATCACTTTTCCATTGATGTCCGAGAAAAAGTCTGTATAGACGTAGGTGCATCCACAGGTGGGTTCACCCACTGTTTATTGATGAGAGGGGCACGGCGCGTTATAGCAATCGATGTAGGCTATGGGCAACTTGACTGGTCATTGAGGAATGATCCCAGGGTCGTTGTCATGGAAAGGACGAATTTTAGGCACATCAATCCAGACTCCTTTCCTTATAAAGATAATGATCTTATAGTGATTGATGTGTCCTTTATATCTCTTAAACTTATTTTACCAGTAGCAAAAGAACTGCTTAGGGCAGATGGCCTTATTGTAGCACTTGTAAAACCCCAGTTTGAAGTCGGTCCCCAACATGTTGGCAAAGGCGGCATAGTAAAAGATCCAAATCTTCACAAAATGGTGGTAGATGAGATTACCCGTTTTTCCCAAGAGCAACTGGCTCTTTTGCCTTTGGGAGTAGTAGAATCCCCTATTCTAGGGGCAAAAGGGAATAAAGAGTTTTTACTGACCTTGAAAGCAAAAACTTCATGTTGTACATGAGAGATTTATTAGATTTGATAATAAAAAAATCAGACAATAATAAAATGGGGCTCACCCGGAGGTAAAAAAGTGGACGAAACTCGATTTTCAGAATTTGCAGACATTGAGGAAGAAGCAGATGAAGTAGTAGAAGAACCCCCCTTATATAAGGTTATACTTTTAAATGATGATTACACTACTATGGATTTTGTTGTGGGAATTTTGGAAGAAATCTTCCATAAAACACCTTCAGAAGCGACTCAGATTATGTTACTCATACACAATACAGGGTCTGGAGTCTGTGGGATTTATCCTAAAGAGATTGCAGAAACTAAAATAGAACAGGTCCACTCTAAGGCGAAAAATGCCGGTTTTCCCCTTAGAGCCGTTATGGAAAAGGAGTAATTTTTCATGATTAATAAAGATCTTGAATTGATGCTTGGTGCAGCTGCAAGAGAGGCCCAGGCAAGACATCATGAATATCTATCTGTGGAACACTTGCTTTACGCCCTACTCCATCACAATGAGGCTTTGACAATTATCACAGCATGTGGTGGGAATCCAGAAAGACTGAAGCAGAGACTAGAACACTTTTTTAATACACATATGGAGACCTTGGAGGAACAACCTACAGAGGCTCCTCAACCTACCCTTGCGCTCCAGCGTGTCCTTCAAAGAACAATAATGCATGTTCAATCAGCAGGGAAAGACGAAGCTGGAATCGGAGATCTCCTTGCTGCCATCATGACAGAAGAAGATTCTTACGCAGTATTCTTTCTAAAACAAGAAGGGATTTCGAGGATTGACATACTAGAATTCATTTCCCACGGCGTATCCAAGGTGCCCTATATTCAGAGAGAAACAGACGATAATCCAACAAAGAAACAGGCACAAGAAGAATCGCAAAAGGCAGCAAAACAGGGCGAGGCCACAGCCCTAGAACATTTCACCATCAACCTCACTCAGCGAGCAAGGGATGGAAAAATTGACCCTTTAGTAGGCCGTAGCCGGGAACTTGAACGCGTCATGCAGGTATTGGTTCGCCGGAGGAAAAACAATCCCATATTTGTCGGAGAACCTGGTGTTGGCAAGACTGCCCTGTGTGAGGGACTAGCAAGGCTTATTGAATCAGGGAACGTACCTGATGAACTCAAAGGTTTTGAAATGTATTCCCTGGACATGGGTTCACTTATTGCCGGAACTAAGTATAGAGGTGAATTCGAGGCGAGGTTAAAAGAGGTATTAAAAGAGCTCAAACAGAGGGAAAAGGTCATTCTGGTAATAGATGAAATCCATACCATCGTAGGAGCTGGTGCCACAAGCGGCGGCTCCCTGGATGCATCAAACATACTTAAGCCAGTCTTACAAGAAGGTGAGATTCGATTTATTGGCTCAACTACTTATGAAGAGTACAGGAATTTCTTTGAAAAAGACCGGGCGCTAACAAGACGTTTTCAAAAGATAGAGATTGGGGAACCAACTGTCGAGGAAACTATTGAGATACTTAAAGGCCTAAAATCCCGTTACGAAGACTACCATGGATGCAAATTTACAGAAGGAGCCTTAAAGGCCGCTGCTAGACTGTCCCAACGCTACATCACTGATAGGTTTCTCCCAGATAAGGCAATAGATGTAATCGATGAGGCAGCAGCAATAGTAAAACTAAAAAAGAGTGGTTCCAAGGCAAAGAGACTTGTCACCCAACGGCACATCGAACAGGTGGTTGCCAAAATCGCAAGGATACCTGCAAGGAGCCTAAGCCGTACAGATCTATCGAGGCTTGAAGACCTAGAACCACGGCTAAAGACGAGGGTATTCGGACAGGACAGAGGAGTGGAACTACTAGTTAGGGCCATTAAAAGGTCCAAGGCAGGATTAGGGCATCCTGACCATCCCATTGGTTCCTTTTTGTTTATTGGTCCTACAGGGGTTGGAAAGACTGAACTTGCCCGTGAGACTGCACGAATACTTGGAATCAACTTCATTCGTTTTGATATGAGTGAATACATGGAAAAGCATTCTGTATCCAGACTAATCGGAGCACCTCCAGGGTATGTTGGCTTTGAACAGGGGGGACTCCTTACGGAAGCTGTTAGAAAGAGCCCCCACTGTGTTTTGTTACTCGACGAAATTGAAAAGGCACATCCAGATGTCTTCAATGTGCTCCTTCAGGTCATGGACTACGCCACCCTCACTGACAATACAGGGAGGAAGACAGACTTTAGGCACACTATTTTGATCATGACATCAAATGTGGGTGCAAGGGAATTGGAACGCCGAACAATTGGCTTTTCTCCTGATAACATTAAAGAAAACGTAGAGAAGGCCGACGCTGCCGTCAAGGAATGCTTTAGTCCTGAATTCAGAAACAGACTGGATGCCGTGATTCCATTCAATCCTTTAACCCCCAAAATTATGGAATCCATTGTTGACAAATTTATAGAGGAGTTGAACACCCAGCTAAAATCCAAAAAAATTGTGGTCAAACTCTCAGCCAAGGCAAGACAGTGGTTTGCCAAACACGGCTATGATGAAAGACGTGGGGCACGTCCTTTATCAAGACTCATACAGGAAAAGATAAAGGATCCATTGGCCGATGTGCTTTTGTTTAGAAAAGAAATGAAGAAGGATAAGGCTACCAAGAGGTTCAATGAAATTGTGGTTGATATTGATCCACAAAAGGAAGTGGTTTTGAAAAGCGAATAATCCCAGATTATACACCTAAAATGGAGCTTTTTAAGCATCTTAGGCAAACTCGCTGCATGATCTGGGATGAACTCTTGACCATTCAGAAAGGATTTTATTCATGCCCATAATAAAAGAGATTACTATAGAGCCAAACTTGCCTTCAAAACTCCTTCCGCTCTTGGACATAGCATATAATCTCTGGTGGACTTGGACTCCAGACGCCATCTACCTCTTTGAAGATATGGACAGGGAGTGCTGGGAAAGAGTAAACCACAATCCAGTGGCACTTCTTGGCACAATAGAACAGCCAAGACTTGAGGAACTTTCCAGTGACGAAGTCTTTTTGGCCCGGATGGAGGCTGTAAAATCTGAACTCGATAGATACCTCGCCTCCAAGACCTGGTACCATAAGGTCAAACAAAATGAGGGACTCATCGCCTACTTTTCTGCAGAGTTCGGGCTGCATGAATCCCTGCCTCTTTATTCAGGTGGCCTCGGTATACTTGCAGGAGATCACATGAAATCAGCAAGTGATTTGGGTTTGCCATTGGTAGGTGTAGGGCTCCTCTATAAACACGGATATCTCACCCAATACCTAAACCCAGATGGTTGGCAGCTTGAAAAATATCCTGCAAACGACTTTTATAAAATGCCCCTTAGACCTGTTATGCAGGATGATGGCACACCGCTGTTAGTGGACATACCTATAGGGGAAAGGACTGTTTGGGCACGGGTATGGGACCTCACAGTGGGGAGAGTCCACATCTATTTGCTCGATACCGACGTTTCGGAAAATTCCAGTGATGACCGCCAGATCACCTCATTTCTATATGGAGGTGATCTCGAGACCAGGCTCAAACAAGAGATCGTCTTAGGCATGGGGGGCATAAGAGCCCTAAACGCCATGGGCAATTGTCCGACAGTGTGCCACATGAATGAAGGACATTCGGCTTTCATGGCAATCGAGAGACTTCTTCAAGTCCGTTTGTCTGAAAATTTTGATTTTGACCAGGCCCTGGAAGTTGTAAAATCCACGAATATTTTCACAACTCATACTCCTGTTCCTGCTGGAATTGACCGTTTCCCCCCAGATCTCATTCAAAGATATTTTAAGGGAATCGTTCAACACCTTGGGATATCAATGGAAAAGTTTCTTGGCCTTGGACGGATTAATCCAAAGGACCATGGTGAACTCTTTTGTATGGCAGTACTTGCCATAAAGATGGCATCTCAGACAAACGGGGTAAGTAAGTTACATGGAGAGGTCTCGAGGAGAATGTGGAGCGCCATTTGGCCCAATATCCCAACCCATGAAGTCCCAATAACCCACATAACAAATGGCATCCACACCCTTGGATGGCTCTCCAGTGAGATGGCCAGACTGTATCAGCGTTACCTTGGATCCCGATGGATAGATGAGCCCACAAATCACTCTATCTGGAAGCGGGTAGCAGGCATACCGAACTTTGAACTCTGGAGGTCCAAGGAGCGTCTGAGGGACCGCTTGATATCCTTTGCCAGATACAGACTTAAAAAGCAGTTGGAAGAAAAGGGCGCCCCCAGATACAAACTCAAGGAAGCAGACGAGGTCCTCGATCCCGAGGCCCTTACCATTGGTTTTGCAAGGCGTTTTGCCACTTACAAGAGGGCTACACTACTATTCAAAGATGTCGAAAGACTAAAAAGAATTCTCACCAATGAGGAACGACCTGTCCAGATCATATTTGCTGGAAAGGCCCATCCTAAGGACAAGGATGGAAAAGAGCTCATTCACAAGATCGTTCAGATGGCCAATCTACCCGAGTTTAGAAAGCACATAGTCTTTATAGAAAATTACGATATCGAAGTAGCCAGATTTCTGGTCCAGGGGGTTGACGTATGGCTAAACACCCCCAGAAGGCCCCTCGAGGCCAGTGGAACCAGTGGAATGAAGGTTACGGCCAACGGCGGAATCAATTTGAGTATCTTAGATGGTTGGTGGGTTGAGGCCTATAATGGTACAAACGGCTGGGCCATTGGGGCCGGTGAAGAATATGATGACCCTGTTTATCAAGATGAAGTAGAAAGTAGGCTCCTATATGAACTCCTTGAAAATACTGTAGTTCCCCTCTTTTATCAGAGAAACAGTCAGAACGTACCTGATGAATGGGTGGAGATGATGAAAAACTCCATCCAGACCATATGTCCCTTTTTCAATACCAACAGGATGGTGGAAGAATATTCCAACCAGTTTTATCTTCCAGGTCTATATCGATGGGAGCTACTCACCAAAGACGGATGGAAGGAGACCAAAGAAATATGCAATTGGAAGCGTAAGATTTATGAGGTTTGGCCCCGTGTAAAGATATTGAAAGTAGAACTTCCAACTGACGACAAACCCAAGGTTGGCGACAGAATTCCTATAAAGGTGATCGTCGACCTTGCTGGTCTCGGGCCAGATGAAGTAAGGGTCGAGGCCTATATCGGCCGTTTCGACGAATTCGGAAATCTCACCGGCGGAAGCCCCCTACCCCTCTTGCCCTCAGGCGAACTGGATGGTAGTGCCCATGTCTTTACAGGGAAAATACTGTGTCTTTCAAGTGGGCGTATTGGCTTTACCGTTAGGTGCTATCCTTATCGTATTGAACTCGGCCACCAATTTGAACTAGGTCAGCTCACTTGGTGGGAGTGAGAATAAAAAATTTAAATAGGAAGAAGGACGGGGCATGGCGAAAAGGGAAAAGCCCCGTCCAATCAAATTGAATTATGCACCGAGTGCCTTGAAAATCCTCTCTTTGATCTCGTCAACTGTACCTACGCCATCAATCCTGATATATTTTGGAGCATTTGGGTCTCCTGATTCTTCCCATTTTTTGTAGAACTCTACCAGAGGTTCTGTCTGAGCGTGATATACCTCAAGGCGCTTTCTTACTGTCTCTTCCTTGTCATCCTCTCTTTGAACTAGGGGTTCACCAGTAACGTCGTCTTTTCCTTCGACCTTTGGTGGGTTGTAGATAATGTGGTAGGTACGGCCAGATGGAAGGTGTACTCTTCTTCCACTCATTCTCTTTATGATCTCTTCATCAGGAACTGCAATCTCAACTACGTAATCAATCTTTACGCCAGCCTCTTTCATGGCCTCTGCCTGGGGGATTGTGCGTGGAAAGCCATCAAATAGAAAGCCCTTTTCACAGTCTGGCTCCTTGATCCTTTCTTTAACAAGGCCTATGATGACATCATCAGGTACAAGCTGACCTGAATCCATGTACTTTTTGGCCTCTTTTCCGAGCTCTGTACCATCCTTAACTGCCTGCCTGAGCATGTCTCCTGTGGAAATCTGGGGAATTCCAAATTTTTCCTTTATGAAATTAGCTTGAGTACCTTTTCCTGCACCTGGTCCTCCCAAAAGAATTAGACGCATAATATGTATCCTCCCTTCTTTTAAAATTTAACTCAAATTTTGCACTTTAAATGCCAAAAGTTTAATCTTATATTGTTAAAGTTGGCACTTAAAGCCTAAAGGAGGCTCGCAATTTTAGGAGACAACTTAAATAGTTATTCATTGTTAATGTCCCCCTTTTCACATCTAATGCACACTTGCGAGCTGCAAAATTTGAGTTAAAAGCCACTATAGGACAAAACTTGAAAAAAGCAATGATGGGTTTTAATTAGATTAATATGATTATCGAAATACGAAATTCAAAACAATATATTATAAATTGATTAATAAATGGTAAATTTATATCGAATCACAATATTCGAATTTCGAATTTTATTTACAGCACTATGAAAGTTTTTGAATATATAAAAAATTATATAGATATACTCAATAACTTGGTAGGACAGTTAATATCGTGGGGATCTGTGGTGCCTTGTATTACTGGTCACTTTTGATGTTGTGTTGCGTTATTGTTTTAATAAGAGTTTCATAGCCACTCAGGAACTGGAATTGACCATCTTTTCAGCTATGTTTTTACTTGGAGCAGGATACACATTGAAAAAAGACTCTCATGTAAGAGTTGATGTGATATATCACCGAGTTAGAAAACGTAAAAAGGCCTTTATAAATTGTATTGGCACAATTATCTTTTTGATCCCAGGATGTTTTTTAGCCATAAAAACAGCGATTCCCTTTGTAGAGGCATCCTGGCGCATTGGAGAGGGTTCGCCTGACCCTGGTGGCCTACCAGCCTATTACCTGATTAAGGGCCTAATCCCATTGGGTTTTTTTCTTTTGGCACTTCAGGCAATTAGCTTTTTTATTGATAATCTCAGGCTGCTTCTAGGCAAGCAGGCCAGAAAGGATGTGAAACATTGAACCCCGAAGCCGCTGGTTGGATGTTTTTGGTCCTCACAGTCCTTTTACTCGTAGGATTCCCCGTGGCCTTTACCCTCCTTGGAACGGCCCTCTTTTTCGGGGTCTATTACATAGGATGGAACTTTTTAAATCTGCTTCCCATTAGAATCTGGGGGATTATGACCAATTTTACCCTCGTTGCCGTTCCTCTATTTATATTTATGGGGGTAATGCTTGAACGGTCTGGTATTGCCAAGGACCTCATTGAGTCCATGGGGAGGATCTTTTCACGATTAAGAGGAGGACTTGCGATATCAGTTGTGGTGGTCGGGGCATTACTCGGAGCCTCTACTGGCATTGTAGGGGCAACAGTTGTCACCATGGGGCTTTTGGCCCTTCCCACAATGCTAGAACATGGTTACAAAAACGAGCTATCCACTGGGACCATTGCTGCATCAGGTACCCTTGGGCAGATCATTCCTCCAAGTATTGTACTTGTTCTACTAGGAGATATCATTGGAGTTTCGGTGGGAGACCTCTTTATGGGAGCACTGATCCCAGGGTTATTGCTGGTGGCCCTCTACTGCCTTTATATCTTTATACGCTCATCAATCTATCCCCATGAGGCCCCGCCCATAACTAATAATATAGAAAATGGAGTGGATGATTCCTCTCCCTCAATCTTAAAATCTCTTATTCCACCCTTAATACTCATGATTATGGTACTTGGTTCTATATTTGCCGGTATAGCATCCCCAACCGAAGCAGCAGGAGTCGGGGCATTTGGTGCTACACTTCTATGCATATTCAAGGGGAGATTCTCATTAAAGATATTAAAAGAGGTCTCTGAATCGACCTGCCGTTTAACTTCAATGGTGTTTATCATACTCGTAGGAGCTGCTGCTTTTGGTTTAGTCTTTAGGGGACTTGGAGGTGACTTCTTTATAAGAGACCTCGTTACCCACATTCCATTTGGAAAATGGGGAGTGCTTGCCATTGTAATGGGGATCGTATTCATTGCTGGATTCTTTCTGGATTTTATCGAGATCACCTTTATTCACATACCAGTACTCGCTCCAATAATGAAAAGCCTTGGTTTTGATCCGGTATGGTTTGCAATACTGTTTGCTATCAATCTCCAGACCTCATTTCTCACACCACCATTTGGATTTGCCCTATTTTACTTAAAAGGGGTTGCTCCACCTCAGGTGACAACCCCTCAAATCTACCGTGGGATAATACCCTTTGTATTTCTACAACTCCTTGCCCTTTTACTCGTTGTCTTGTTTCCAGGCCTTGCTACCTGGTTACCCACTGTTTTAGGAGACTAGATGATATTCGTATAGTATTCTTGCTCTGAAATATTGGCCCATGGTGCCATTAGGGCTTGAAACGCCTTGAAATCTTCATGTACTTTTTTGGCCATCTTGTCTTTTTGGGCCTCTTGTTCAATGGTCTCTTTGGCAACTTTCCTAAGTTTTTTGAGTACCTGTGGAGGAAAGTGCCTCAAATTCACCTTGTGATCATTCATCAATTTCTTGAGAGCCTTTGCATTTTCATACTCGAATTCTGTAAGCATCTGTATATTTAATTCTGCACACGCAACATCAAGGACCTGTTTTAGATCCTCTGGAAGTGCATCGTGGGCCTTCTTGTTAACAATGAATTCTAAGGCACTGCCTGGTTCATGCCATCCTGGGCCGTAATAATATTTTGCCACCTTGTGAAAGCCCATCCGTATGTCATGGGCAGGCCCCACCCATTCAGTAGCATCTATTACTCCTCGTTCTAGAGAAGTGTATATCTCACCACCAGGTAAAAGTACCACTGTAGCCCCTACTTTCTTTATCACTTTTCCTCCGAGGCCTGGGATGCGCATCTTGAGGCCTTTGAAGTCATCGATGGTGTTGATCTCTTTATTGAACCATCCCCCCATTTGCACCCCGGTATTTCCTGCAGGGCGCGGAACTATATTAAAGTTTGAGTATAGTTCCCTCCAAAGTTTAAGACCATTTCCCTGATAGAACCAGGTATTCATGCCCTGTGCATTTAGACCAAACGGAATTGAAGTAAACCATTGAAATGCCGGATTTTTCCCTGCCCAATAGTATGAGGCACTATGACCACATTCAACGGTACCTTGGCTAACGGCGTCAAATACACCTAAAGGAGGGACAAGTTCCCCACCTGCATATACCTGTATCATCAGTCTACCACCACTTAGCTCCCCTACTCTTTTGGCAAGGCGTTCAGCACCGGTCTGAAGTATGGGAAAGTTGGGCGGCCATGAGGTTACCATACGCCACAAGAATCTTTTTTCAGCACTATAGGCCTTGCGTGAATGAGACAGAGCTGTAGCTCCAAGGGCAGCTGCTCCCACCTTTTTCAAGAAACTGCGTCTTTCCATTTTTTCCCTCCTTTTTATCCTGATCCTTGAGCTGGCAAGCTTGCCATCAAGATTTGAATTTCATAACTCTGCAAGTGGTCGAAGCCAATCAAGCATTTGGATTCAAAAAAATCAAATCATTCAAATAGTGACTAAGTGTAAAAATAGGTTACCACCTATTTAATCATGCATCAATAACTGCCAATTTTGTGCTCAAACTGCCAAATAAAACAATATGGAATCATCACCTCAAGAGAGCATATCCAAGGATCGAATCAGGTAGACGCAGGAAAGTTTAAGGTGTAACCTTTAAAATAGACACAATTAAGTCAATATGTAATAATTGCGGTTTATAGTATAGCTTGGAATTAAGTACTGGGAGGTGCTATACGTGGGATTTGTTATGAGAAATTTTAATATGTTTAAGGCTGTATGGTTAATAGTCACTTGTTGCTTTTTGTTCCCATCAACCTTATTGGCCCTTGAGGGCAAATATTATGTGGTTCCCAAGGCAGAATTACCTATTAGAAGCGGAAAAGGCACCAATTATAAGATACTAGCCATAGTGAAAGAAGGCACATCAGTTGAAGTCTTACGAGAAGACGGACCTTGGGCCAATGTCAGGCTGGCAGATGGAAAAGAAGGTTGGATCCTCTCTAGATATTTAAGTTCAGAAGAACCCCCTAGAAAACAAGTTAAAATGTTGAGGGACCAGCTCTCCCTATTGAAGAACGAACTATCCTCAACACAAACAAGGCTAGCAAAGTTAAGAGAACAACTCAAGGCCTGTGAAGCAGAAAAAGAAGGCTGTCTGGCCAAACAAAGCGATATAACAAATAAATACAACTTATTACTTACAGATTCAAAAAACGTTACGACCCTAAAGGCCAAATATGAAAAGCAGCTTTTAGAAATAGACAGGCTTAAAAATGAATTGACGATATTAAGGCGCGAAAATTCCCAACTAAAAAATGATCAGAATGTGAAGTGGTTCTTAGCCGGAAGTGGAGTACTCATATTGGGTTGGATTGTAGGTTATCTTCTGGGAAGACGGAGAAAAAGGAGATTTTCCACCCTATTGTAAAGGGCATACTGTAGTGCTCTTGCATCTATCCCTCACCTTATGGTATTGGAATGAGGTATAAAAAAGCCAATTAGCACAAGGAGCCAGTAGCCATGGGGGGAAGGGAGCCAAGACAAATGGAAGACATCGGTCTAATTCATCCTGAAGGGAGATTTCTAGAACCCAAAGGGCCTATCCTTATTGGTCTTCACAGACCAAATTACTTCGTGAAAAATCTTAGGAAAAATTCTCACTATATAAAATTGGGGGTAACGCTTGATGGTCAAGATGTCACAAATGAATGCAACTTCCCCAATGATGACGTCAAGGTAGAGTGTGGAGAGCCTGTCTTCGAGATAAAAAATCCGTTTCCATTCTATGGGACCACCTATATCCTTAAGTATGCTGCAGATAGGTTTAAAAACGACCCGCTTTCCTTCAGGTTTAAAAGGTCTTTTGATATAACGAACGACGAAGATTCTATTTTTGAGGAGATACTTGAAGGCAGGGTACTTGCAGGTGGCAATAAGACAGTAGCTCTTCATCACTTTCCAAGGCATGTTCTTCTTTCCCTTGCGGTAAATTCTAAGAGTCCAAAGGTGTTACAGGCACTGTCGGAAATCGCCTGTGACCTCGTCCAAGATCATCATGGAAATCCAATTGGCCTCAAGTTTGTAAAGGGAGATGATGAAAGGCCACACCCATTAATCCACGACAAGGCCCTATTTGAGGCAGTGGCAAACAATCCAAATCTCCCAGATAGTTACAAAAGGGTAATGGTTTTGAATCCAGGTGTTCAGGGCCAAAATCCAATAGTTGGTGAGTACATAAACGATAAAACCCATGTTTGGGAATATCTTAGGAAAAATAGCTACATACCCTGGGGGCACTTTGCCTCAAATATGGCACAAGACGCCATACGCTATAGTGTTAACGACTTGACATTAGAAGATATAAAAGGATTACGTTTTTTATATTATCAAAGAATATATTGTCAGCTTGCGACGTCCCTTGGAATTACTATTAGTGAAGAGGGCTTTTCTTCAGACAAAGAACTCGAAGAGTTTCGTATAACATTGCTAGGAAACGTAAAAAAAACCATAGATAGTGGCAAAGACATCCCATTTAATGCAAACCTTTGGGGCTGGAATTATGGCTTTGGATATGCATCCAGCGGCTATAGGCTTCACGCCTCACATCAACAAATTCACAA
Organism: Dissulfuribacter thermophilus; assembly: GCF_001687335.1. Taxonomy (NCBI): domain Bacteria; kingdom Pseudomonadati; phylum Thermodesulfobacteriota; class Dissulfuribacteria; order Dissulfuribacterales; family Dissulfuribacteraceae; genus Dissulfuribacter; species Dissulfuribacter thermophilus. The sequence continues at coordinate 134,341 of NZ_MAGO01000006.1, forward strand.
TCAATATGCACTCGTACCCAAAAGATGTGCCAAAGAGGTCTCAGCATATGTGGTAGGAGACCTAGTTAGGGATTTTATATGGCGATATGAGGCAAAATTTAAAACTTCCTTTTTTGATGCCTATATAGAGGCAATAAGATCGAATAGTAGAACTGATGGAAGCGGTGAAGGACCAAAAGAACTCATAATCTTTGAGGATGAAAACGTCATGGCCTTTTGCCCAAAGGCACAGCGTTCTCAGGGTGAAGTTCAGCTTATGGCCAAAAGACCAGTTGGTAACATCCTTGAAGCTGATAGCTCTATGCGTAACTCCATTGACAAAGGAATCCTCCTTGTCATGAAGGCATTATCACGCCTGGGCGCTGAGATGATTACTGTTTATGAAGTGTCAAAGAGATACGATGATCTCAATAGTTGTCAGCGTCTCTTTTATTGCTTTTTGCCAAGGCATGAAAATTCACCAGGTTCGATGAGTGAAGCCCAGGGAAGATGGATTACAGGGCACTATCCAGAAGACTTTGCATGGGCGCTGAGGAACCATATTGAGAATAGGTTGATCCAGTAGTTCATCTCAGATTATGCACTTCAAATGCCTGAAAAAATAATTTTCAAAGTTTTCGCAATTTCATCGAATGGGCTTGCGTTGTCGGGCATTTGAAGTACCAAAAACTGGCGAACTGCATAATCTGAGTCCATGCATTAAAACAACATGAAGTCTTCCTGGCCCTCCTGTGCCTTTTCCATCTTTTCTTTAATGCGTTTTTTGTCTTTTTTCTGCTTAAATAGACGCAGGCTCTTTTCATACTGGTACCAGGCCTCGTCATAATCGCCATTTTTATAGTAGGCATCGCCCAGATGCTCATTAATAATAGGATCATCTGGTACCCGGCTTACGGCCTTCTTTAGTACCTCGATTGCCTGGCCAATTCTACCTTTTTTATAATAAACCCATCCGAGACTATCCAAGATGTAGCCATCGTCCGGTCTCTTTTTTAAGGCCTTTTTTATGAGGTCCTCGGCCTCACCAAGCTTAATACCCATTTCAGCATAGGTATAACCTATAAAATTCAAAGCAGATGGATTCTCAGGATCAGTCTCTAGGATCTTCTTTGCGGTCTCTATGGCCTGGTCTCGTCTACCTATTTCATCTAATAAAAGGGCCATCTCTAAAAGCACCTCATTAATCTGAGACCTGTGGGCAATGTTTTTATTCGATTCGACTTCCTCTAAAACATGGAGCGCACCTTTGTAATCACCCTCTTCTTTTAGAATTTTTGCTATCCTAATCCTCGCAAGGATATAAATAGGCTCTTCTTCTCTTATCTTTTCATACGAATGCTTAGCCTTATCCTTCTGCCCCAATCCTTCCAGGGCTAAACCTCTATAAAAATGGAGTTGAGGGCTGTCTGGAAACAGTATTTGGAGCCTGTCTAAGACTTCAAGGGCCTTTTGATACTGTCCAAGATCGAGATAATATCCTATTGTCCGAAATCCGACTCGAGGGTCACTAGAATCTTGATTATAGAATTCGTCTATTTCTTTTAAGGCCTTTTCGTTTCTGCCAGCATCTATCAAAAATCTTATATAATCATCCCGTGCCTTGAGGTCTTGTGGGCGTCTATGTAAATAGGTATCAAATGCGCCTATGGCATCTTCCACATCCCCTCTTTTCTTATAAATTAATGCCAAACCATAATATGCATCGACCATGTTGGGATTCAATTGGACTGCCTTTTTAAAATGCCTTTCCGCATCCACTAATTTATTTGAATCAAAATATAGTCTTCCGAGATAGTAATGAATCATAAAGGAATTTTGGGTTTCCTCTTTAAGGGAACGCTCCAGTACATCTATTGCCTTGTCATATTGCTTTATTTCCATATAGATATTCCCCAGGAAAAACAGGGCCTGTGTGTTTCCTGGGGCTTTATCAAGGGCCTTTTCAAGGACTTCTATGGCATCTTTGATGCGATTGGAGTGGACATAGATCCTAGCCAGTAAGATCATGGTGTCAACATCGTTTGGAGACTGTTTAAGCACAGCCTCTGCCCAATACCTTGCCTCATTGAAGTTTTTTTTATGTATTGCTATTTCAGCTAATTCTTTGAGTATGTTGACTTCATTAGGATCCTTTTTGAGGGCGGTCTTAAAGGACCGCTCAGCCTCATCAAATTTCCCGTTGGCCTTTTCTATAAGGCCCTTCATAAAATAGGCATAAGACGCGGAATGATCTAAATCAGAGTTTGCAAGGGCTTTGGGCGGATACAAAAAAAAGACAGAAAAAATATATATAAAAAACAACTTAAATAAAAGTTTTCTCATTCTTGTTCAAAAACCTCTGTATAATTTTCTATATCAGGGATACGCTTTTTTAAGAACTTCTTTAACTTCTGTTTAATCCTCGATTCAATCTGCCTTATTCTTTCCCTTGAAACCCCAAATTCTTCGCCAATTTCTTGCAGGGTCTTGGGTTCATCAGTCAACATCCTCTGATCGAATATGACACGCTCCTTGTCATTCAGGGTCTCTCTAAAGGCCATCATGTGCTCAGCAAGTTGCTCCTGGATCTCTTCACGTGCAATCTCAGTTTCGAGTGATGGACCAGAGGTCTTAAGAAAATCTATGTGCTTTTCATCAGCATCTTCCTTGATAGGAGAATCAAGGCTAACCTCCCAAGACCCCATGCGCTGTTCCATATCGATTACATCTTGCTCAGAGACATTTAGTCTCTGAGATATAAGTTTAGGGACTGGGTCAAAGCCAAGGGCAAAAAGACGCTCTTTCTCTTTGTTCAGATTGTAAAAGAGCTTTCTTTGAGCTTGAGTAGTCCCAATCTTTACCAGCCTCCAATTGTCCATAATAAACTTTAAGATATAGGCCTTTATCCAAAACGAGGCATAATAAGAAAATTTGACCCCTTTATAGGGATTAAATTTCTTCACTGCCTGCATGAGGCCGATATTCCCTTCTTGAATGAGATCCAAAAAGTTCTGCATCCAAAATTTTTGGAAATCAAGGGCTATCTTTACAACAAGCCTCAGGTTTGCCGTAACAATTTTCGAGGCAATGGCCGGATCCTTTGTTTCATAGTATTCCTTTGTAAGCCTCTCTTCTTCCTCCTTGCTCAAAAGGGGATATCTATTGATCTCTGCCAGATATTGAGAAAGGGGATCCTGTGCCTTTGCCGGAAGTTGTGTAACATCACTGGCATTTTGTTCAGCAGGCAGGTTTAGGACAACATCCTGTTTTTTTTCAAGGGTATCAACTTTTCTCTTTTTGCCCATTTTACCCCTACACCAAAAGTCCCTTCTTTAATTCTTCGACCTTTTGGGGACCAACAAGGTCTTCAACGAGTTTTAAAGCAAAATCCATGGCAGTCCCTGGTCCTTGACTCGTTATTACTAGGCCGTCCACCACTACTCTATCATCTGAGATATTCGCCTTCTTTATGGCATCTCTCGTTATAGGATGGCATGTAATGGTCTTTCCTGTTACTAAATTGTGTCGCTCAAGCACTGTTGGAGCTGCACAAATTGCTCCAACTTTTTTACCCATCTCCAATTGCCTTGTAAGTAAGGCAACAACTCTGTCGTCCTTTGCTAGATTTTCAGTTCCGTCAATCCCACCTGGGAGGACTATCAGATCGTATGCCTGATCTAGGGCTTCATCTATGTACACGTCAGGAATAATCTTTACATCCCTTGCTGACGGTATTGGCCCCTTCTCCAATCCCACTATATCACATTCTATGCCTGCTCGTCTAAAGATATCTACTACGGTTACGGCCTCAAGTTCTTCATAACCCGGAGCAAGTAATACAGCTACCCTCTTACTTGTCATTGCAAAATGCCCTCCATTGTCCTATTATTATTTTTTACCAATCACTGAAATTACAGAGTAAGTGCAAGTACTTCATCCCTTTTACCTTGCATTTTCCATATGAAAATTGGGTTTTAGTTTATGACAAATAGTAAAGAACATACTTACAACTTAGATGAAGAAAAGACGTCACGCAACCCCATAAGGCCTCTTGTGGTCTTAGTGGGAAGGCCGAATGTTGGAAAAAGCACACTTTTTAATAGGCTCACCCGATCTAGGGATGCATTGGTAGACCCAACTCCAGGCCTTACAAGGGACGTACGAATTAAAAACGCTGTTGTCAACGGCCATCAGATCTTGATTGCAGATACTGGTGGAATCGAAGAACAAGATTTGGAAGAAGGCCTTTCAGGGCTGGTGAGTAAGGCAAGCCTCAAGGCAGCTAAGTCTGCGGATTTGATCATCATCCTCTTTGACATACGTCAGGGGCTTACTGCTCAGGATATAGAGATAGTAGAAACCATAAGACCCCTTGGAAAACCTTTGATGTTCGTAGCCAATAAGGCAGACACGTCTAAGGACAAAGCCCTTATTGGCGAGCTCTATGAGATAGGGGCAGAAGAAATCATACCTATCTCTGCCGAACATGGAAGAGGAATCGATGAGTTAGAAGATAAAATCATCAACAGTTTGAAGACTGCTCCGTGCCTATCTAGCTCCGATTCCGAAATCCTCGTACAACCTGAACCAGAAGACATCATAAGAGTCGCCATTGTTGGAAGACCTAACGTTGGAAAATCCTCGCTCTTCAATGCATTGACCGGTGAAGAAAGGGTCGTTGTCTCTGATGTACCAGGCACCACCAGAGACGTGGTTGACACCATAATTGAACGGCCTGGGAAATTACCCATTCTACTTGCAGACACAGCAGGGATCAGGCGAAAAAGCAAGACAAAACAGAGGATAGAAAAATTTAGCGTTTTAAAGGCGCTTGAGGCCATAAAAAGGAGCCACATATGCATCGTGGTCATGGATGCATCTCTTGGCGTCACTGATCAAGACAAAAAACTCATTGGATATACAGAAGAATTTTCAAAGGCATGCATCACCTTGTACAATAAATGGGACCTTGTGACGACTCCGGATATGGTTCGTTTAAGGACAGATGAGCTGAAGCTTTCAAAACGCTTTATCCCCTATTCACCACATATAAACTGTTCTGCAAAGACTGGGAGAAAGATCAAATCTATTTGGCCCCTAATCGACAGGGTATATGAAGATTATTCAAAAAAGATATCTACAGGCAGATTAAATAGGGCACTTCAAGAGGCGCTGAACAGGCGGACTCCCCCTATTTCTAAGGGCCATCAGATAAAGATGTACTATACAACTCAGACTGGGACCTGTCCGCCGACATTCCTCATATTTGCCAATTATCCGGATAAGATCCCGAACCAGTATAAACGCTTTTTAATTAACCACTTTAGAAATGTACTCGAAATGCCAAATACCCCTATTAAGCTCATATTCAGAGAAAGGGATAGGAGAAAGTGATCCCAAATACCATAGTGGTCAATGGAAGGATAATAGGCATTATTGGACTTGAGGCGGCTTTTTCCAATCTCTTGGCCCAAAAAGATACCCTATCCCCAAAAGAGGCTGCCCAAAAGCTGTTTGATGAGATTAAGGTTAAAAACTACATCGCAGCCGACCTAAAACAGGAATATTTAAAGGGCTTGGAAGTGGCGTGGAGAAAATTTCATGGCCTTGAAATAGAGGATGATGATAAAACGGTCCTTGACATAAAAATCCTAGGTCCTGGATGCCTTAGCTGCAATCGCCTTGAAGAAATGGTTACCAATGTTTTGGAAGAGATCCGCATTGCAGCTGATATCAGTCACATAAAGGAACATGATGAGATATGGCGCTATGGAGTTATTAATACTCCAGCCCTAGTTATTAATGGAAAAGTCGTTTGTTCTGGCCGTCTTCCCACTGCAGCACAGATAAAAAACTGGTTAAACGAGGCAATTAATAGTTAGGTGCTTGACATAGACGTTTCTGCAAAGTAAATAAAGGCCATCACTGAAATGAATGGTGGGAGTAGCTCAACTGGTTAGAGCGTCGGGTTGTGGCCCCGGAGGCTGTGGGTTCAAGTCCCATCTCTCACCCCAGAAAATTCAAGGGGTTACGGCAAAATACCGTAACCCCTTTTAAGTTTGTCCTGTTTTTTGATTTCAATAGTGGAGTGTTTTCGTGAAAAGACAGCTAAGTCCATTTCTGGCGCACTTTTCAGGTGCTCTCAATCTTGACTTCATCTATGAAATCGAATCGCTGGAACTACTAAAGAATTCTTTGAAAAAAGACATTTTGCCTGGAAGTGAATATATTCTAACCCAGGACGAAAGTGATCTAGTCATCAATTCATTAGAGCCACAAAGGGATCTAAGGTACAGGGGAGGAGGCGGTTCTTCTGCCAACACCTGCGTAATACTTTCATCCCTCGGGATAAGATCTAGCTTCATAGGTGCCTGCGGAGTGGATGAAGCCGGGGATATTGTGCTCTCTTCCATGGAGGGGGTAGATCTTTCGACAGTAAAACGTCTTGGAAATACCGCCATATGTATCATACTGGTACCCCAAAAAGAGCGGGATCGTACTATATTGGTATGCCCTGGCACAGATCATTTTCCTACTCCAGAACAAAAAGAAATTCGCTTCTTACACTTGAGCTCATTGCCCACTCAAAGGGGCTTGGAATTTCACAAGGCATTGGTAAGTTCTCTACACAAAGATGCGGTTTTGAGCCTAGATCCCGGAGAGATATATTCAGCCATGGGAATCGATGCCATCTCGCCCATATTACGCAGGACTGATCTACTGTTCATTACTGAAAGTGAACTTGGTATGCTAATTGGAGAAAATGATCCCCAAAAATTGTTGTCATATCTTAGAAGCGTAGATGACACATTTGGGCCTTTTCATCCATCAGTAATCGTCAAAAGAGGCCCTAAGGGTGCTGTGTGTTATACTAAAACAGCAGTATATGAGGCAGAGGCCAAAAAGGTAGAAGCCATAGTGGACAACACAGGTGCAGGAGATGCCTTTAATGCCGGTTTTCTATATTCCTGGTTGAACCATAAGGCCCCATTTGAATGTTTGTTTTTTGCCAATAATGTGGCAGCCCTATCCCTTAGTGACTGGGGAAGGAACTGGATAAGGAGATTAAAACATGTATAGATTTGGCTGGTGGACCACTGGAAGAGATGAGGCCGCAGTAGAACTTTTGAAGACTGTCTTAGATGCAATCAATCAAGATGTAATAAAAGGCGAAATTTCCTATGTATTTATCTCCAGAGAAAAGGGTGAATCGCGCTATAGCGATGAAATTATAGAAATTTCCCAGGCAAAAGCTATCCCATGTGTAAGTTTTTCCGCTAAAAAATTTAAACCTGAACTTCGAAAGACGAATCGAGAACTCTGGCGAGATGAATACCACGACCAAGTGCTTCAACTCGTCACCCCCTATGAGGCAGACCTCATAGTGCTTGCAGGATACATGTGGGTGGTGAGCGCCTCTGCATGTGAAAGGCTAAAACTCATCAATCTCCATCCAGCACTACCAGGTGGCCCTGAAGGCACCTGGCAAGAGGTTATATGGAAATTAATCAAGGAAGACCATGATAAAACAGGGGCCATGATGCACCTCGTAACTCCGGAATTAGATAAGGGTCCCCCAGTTACCTACTTTTCATTTCCAATAAAGGGCCATGAATGGGATGATCTCTGGCAAGATTTTGCTGAAAGGCTAAAAAAGGCCGGTTCTTTTGAAAACCTAGTCAATACTATTGGAGAGCAACTCCCTCTCTTTAAAAAGATCAGGGAAGAGGGGGTTAAAAGAGAACTCCCATTGATTGTCAACACAATGAGGGCGTTTTCCCTTGGCGAGATATCACTTAGTGATCTAAAAGAGCCTCGAGAAATAATATGTGACGACATTTCTAATAATGCACAATAATTTAATGATATGTCGTCTCAATCTTTAATTTTTGGTAATATGTTGTCTGCTTTTTATATCCTCATGCAGTCCTATAGCCTCGTTTCCAACAGGCATACAGGAGTTTAGGGAAAACGGGGCCTTATAAAGGCAGATAGGCTCAGTTGGAAAAAATTAACGCAACTGCCTTAGCGGCAATCCCCTCCCCTTTTCCTTCAAATCCGAGCCCCTCAGTAGTGGTTGCCTTTATATTCACGGCCCCAATGTCGACACCAAGGACCGAGGAGATGTTCTTTTTCATTGCGTCAATGTAAGGGGCAAGACGAGGGCTTTGTGCTATTATGGTAGAATCAATATTTGCTATATCCCATCCCTCATCATGTAGTAATTTGACTACCTTCTCAAGGAGTATGAGGCTAGAAATACCCTTGTATGCTGGATCAGTGTCTGGAAAATGTCTTCCGATGTCTCCAAGCCCTGCTGCACCCAAAAGGGCATCGCAGATTGCATGTAACAGGCAATCTGCATCTGAGTGACCTAAGAGACCAAATTCATAAGGTATCTTAACTCCACCTACAACAAGATCCCTGTCCCTAGAAAATCTATGAACATCATATCCTAACCCCACACGAAACTGTACTTTTTTCACAATACTACCTCCAATATTTTGAGGTCCTCCGGCCTGGTTATCTTCAGATTGTTAATTCCACCTTCCACAACACCTACTGGGATCCCAATGCGTTCAAGAATACTAGATTCATCTGTTGCATTTAAAAAGTTTTCATCCTCTGAAAAAGCCCTCAATAGATCGGCAACCCTTGCCACCTGTGGGGTCTGGGCCAGATATACATCGGATCTAGGGATGGTCTTTATAACCAGCCCCTCTTTATCCACGATCTTAATGGTGTCGACGGCCTTCATAGCCACTATGCTAGCCCCCACCTCTCTTGAAAGTAAGATGGCCTCTTCTATCTGATGGGGATAAATACCAGGGCGAGCCGCATCATGGACTGCAACCCATTTAACATCAGACCGGACTGCCTTTAAACCATTTAAAACCGATCCAGCCCTCGAAGCACCTCCAACAACTATTTTATAATCGATATTTCTACAAAATTCCTTGGCAATACCCTCGACGGTCTTCTGCCACCCGTCCGGGACTACAATCACTAGCTCTTCACAGTAGGCAACCTGCTGAAATGCCTCGATGCTCCAGGCTATTACGGGTTTTCCCCTTAAATAGAGAAACTGTTTTGGGCGTTCTGCACCAAACCTTTTTCCAATACCACCTGCGGCAATCAGTCCAGAAACTTTCATGTTAAAAACACCTTCCCTGGATTTAAGACTCCTTTAGGATCAAAGAGATCTTTTACGCTTTTCACTGAGTTATATGTGGCTGAGTCAAGTTCCCAAGTCAAGTATTTTGCCTTAGTAAGTCCAACTCCATGTTCTCCTGAAATTCTACCAGAAAGATTCAAAGTCTCTCTGAATATGGCGTCAATTGCCGCATCTGCTTCTTTTTGTTGTTTTTCAAGATCACAGAGTACGTTGACATGGAGATTACCGTCCCCTGCATGCCCAAAACATACTATCTTTACCCTATAGTCTCTCTCTATTTTTTTTAGGCGCTTCAGGATCTCAGGGATTTTTCCCCTTGGAACCACAATATCTTCGCTAATCTTGTCTGGATAGCCAAGGCCCCTGACTCTTTGGCTTAGAGTCCTTCTAAGCTCCCAGAGCCTCTCTTCCTCTCCGGGCTCTGCTACTTTAACGTATATTGCTCCACAGGCATTTGAGGCCTCTTCCATTCGCCTGAGCTCAGAGTCCACAAACTCTCTCTCACCATCAGATTCAAGCAAGAGCATGGAGCCGATATCTTCTGAAACGTCAGTGTCTCCTCGTGGAAAGACTAGGCGGGATGCGGTCTCATCCATAAACTCAGCTGTGCGGGGGACTATGCCAGCGGAAAAGATCTCAAGTATTGCGTGGGCTGCATCTTCTGCACTTTTGAAAAAGGCAACCATGACCCCTGAGGTCCGAGGTTTGGGCACAAGCTTTACTGTTATCTCTGTAAATAGGCTGAGCGTTCCCTCTGATCCAACCATCAAATCCTTCAAGGAGTATCCACTTGCACTCTTAACCGTACGTCCACCAAGGCTCAGTACGTCCCCCTTGGCAGTCACAACTTCCATTCCCAACACATAATCACGGGTGACTCCGTATTTTACAGCCCTTGCTCCCCCTGCACAGGTTGCCACATTACCACCTATTGTACAAAATGAGAGGCTTGCCGGGTCTGGTGGATAAAATAGTCCCTTTTTCTCCACCTCTTTTTGGAATAATCCTGTAATAACACCAGGTTCCACTCTGGCAACAAGGTCTTCCCTGGAAATCTCTAAAATTCTATTCATTTTTTCGAATGATACGACTATCCCCGGTGGGATTGGCACACAGCCACCTGTCCTTCCAGAACCACCTCCCCTTGGGAAAACCCTTATGCCCTCATTATTGCATATGCTGAGAACGTCGGCCACTTGTTCCGTGTTTTTGGGGAAACAGACCCCTATAGAGATCCCTGTAAGGTGACTTGCATCAAAGGAATATACAGCGCACGTTGCCGGATCAGTTGAAAAGTTCCCTTTCCCAAGGATGTGATAGAACTTCTTTTTTAAAGATGTCTTAAGCTTAACCATTCAAAGTTCATAGGATATTTGAAAGCACTCAATAGTATATTTGTAAGCACTCACATGGCGTCCCATATACTTTATAGTTTTTTACGGTAAGACGTCCAGGGAGAGCATATTACACCAATAACCTAATAGCATATGGGCCACTGTGCGAGCGCTTACAAATAAGAGCGTTGAATCAATATCCCAATTAGGAGCTTAGGCCTATTTGCGCCAACGCTCTTTTTCAAGTTGTTCTTTAAGAAATTCCACCTGGTGTTTGATTTTCGAATTCATCTTGAGCCCTTTTTCTATTTTTTTGACTGCATGCACAACAGTTGCGTGATCCCTTTTAAATTCCTTTCCAATTACGTTAAGGGTCTCATCAGTATAGGTCCTTGCAAGGTACATTGCAATTTGACGCGGAACAGTAACGCTCTTTTTCCTGGATGAGGACCTCAGTTCCTCAACAGAGACGTTGAAGTGACGAACCACCAAGCTAATAATCTTTTTTAGATTTAAGGGCTCAAGGTCTCCCATCATCTCTTGAAGTACTTCTTGGGCTAGGTTGAGATCCATGGGGCGTTTTTGGATTGATGACTTGGTGATGAGACCGACCACAGCGCCCTCAATACGCCTTATGTCACCCCTTAGGTAATGGGCCATGTATTCCACTACGCCTCTATCCAAAGAGACTCCGTGACGTCTGGCCTTTCTCTCTATGATCTTCACACGAGTTTCATAGTCAGGTGGATTGATGGAAGTAATTATTCCAAGATCGAGGCGACTCCTAAGTTGTGAATCCAACTTCGGAATCTCTCTAGGTAGCCTTGAACTGGTAAAGACGACCAGTTTTCCAGAATCAAGTAGGTAATCCAGGGTATTTGCGAGCTCTGCCTGGGTCCTTTTCCTTCCTGAAAATGAATGGACTTCCTCTAGGAGGAGGACATCCACTTTTCTCCTATAACGCTCCTTCAAATCCTCTAAATTGCCATCCTTTAAGGCACGCACTACCTGGTGAGTAAAATCATTGGCATTTATATAACAAAGCCTCTTTTGAGGGGCGCGCTTATAAACATATTGTCCAACAGCCTGAGCAAGGTGGCTCTTTCCAAGCCCTGAATCTGCCTGGAGAAATACTACCTCTCCAGTCCTCTTTGAACCACCATATGCAACATTTTTACATACTTCATAGGCGTACTGATTTGATTCGCCAACCACAAATTCTTCAAAGGTGAACCATTGACAAAATCTTGGTTGGGGAAGCTCCGTAGGAGAAAAGGTTGGAAGATGAAGCTGTCTTTTTTTTGCATCTTTAACACGCTCAACAGGTATTAGTTTTATGGAGCAGTCTCCCAGTTCCTTTCTGATTTCGTCCTGTATCAAGGGCAGATAATGTTCTCTAATCCACGAAGCACTGAACTGATTTGGACACTTCAGATATAGAGTATTGTCCTCAAAGGAATCAAAAGTCAGTGGCTGTATCCAGATCCTATAACTACCCTCACTAATCTTCTGAGACAGCTTTTCCTTAAGGACAATCCAAGCCTCTTCTGCACGATTCATAATGTCAATTGCCTCCCCTAGATAATGGAATTTAAATTTTTTTGCTTAAACAGAAAAAAATTTCAGCCAATAATGAGGACTGCTTGTAACAACGGGTGTGTTTATATCTCATGAGCAAAAAGACTGTCAAACCGGATTAGAGCAAAATACCAAGATCTCCATTCTGAGTTATCAACAACCCCCTAACCTTCTAATCTATAGATAGTTTTTGCATCCAATTTATCTAACATACTATTTTCACTAGCCTTTACTTTATTGATAAAAAAGAACGATATATCAAACTTTTAAATAAAATTTGTAAAGTTTTCAACAAAGCCCGTATCGCCTCAAACTCTACAATCCTCTTTATTTTAAATAGGACCAATTATTTTATAAAACGATATAAGAAATAGAAAAAAACAATAAATTTTTTTGAAAAAATAGTATCTCTACCACATCCTGAGGGCCAGCTCAGGATGTGGTTCTTACTTCATTTTCTCCGCGTTTTTTTATCAAATTGAATTTTTTTAAAGGAGAGAGATCAAGTATAAAGCTTTCTAAACTATTTTACTCATAAGGAAGTCAACAGTTTATCAGCTAATGCCTCTACCTATTCTACAAGGTGAAAAGTGCACTTCTATATAGTTAACGTTTGCGGTATAGGGGCCAGGTAAGGGCCGCAGACATCAACAAAAAACTAACATATATCTAAGATGGGAAAATCCGTTAGGATAAAATTAAACAAATATTTCCACCACCTCGTAATATCTTAGACCGGCAGGTGTCTTTACCTCAACTTCATCTCCTTCCTCTTTTCCGATTAAGGCCCTTCCAAGAGGAGAAGTCACGGATATTTTACCCTCATTGATATCAGATTCATCAGGCCCGACAATCTGATAAACTACTTCTTCTCCAGTATCTAAATTCTCCAACCTAACCTTTACTCCAAAAACCACGCGTTCACAGCTCTGTCCTGAACAGTCTATGACTTCTGCCTTGCTCAATTGAGAGTGCAGATACTGAATTCTTGCTTCAAGCTGTCCCTGGCGTTCTTTAGCTGCGTGGTATTCCGCATTTTCAGAAAGATCACCATGAGCCCTTGCCTCTTCAATGGCCTTAACCACCTTTGGCCTTTCTACTCTTTCGAGAGTCTCTAGTTCCTTTTTTAATTTTTCATATCCTTCTTTTGTAAAAGGAATGCGCTCAAGTGCCATAACTACTCTCCTCTAATATTTTCTGGAATTAATCGCTCTAATTCTTCTAATTTATTTAGTGCTTCAGGGTTCAAGTGCTTTGGAACGATAACCTTGAGTTCGACATACTGATCACCTGGCCCCTTTCCCTTCATCCCAGGAAGCCCTTTTCCCTTGAGCCTGAGTTTCTGACCACACTGAGAACCTGGTGGTATCTTTACCATTACATCTCCATAGAGCGTTGGGACCTTTATCTTAGCCCCTTTAATTGCTTCAAATATAGATATTGGCAATGTATAATAAAGGTCTCTCCCTTCTTTTTTAAATATTGGGTCTGGTTTTATCTCAAGCTCTATATAGAGATCTCCTGGGGGTCCGCCATTGTAACCAGGCCCTCCTTTTCCTGCAAGACGGATTACAGTGCCGTCGTCAGCCCCTTTTGGGATAGTCACTCTGAGTCTTTCAGTAGTATTTGCCCTTGGTACTTGAATCTCCAATGATCTGCCAAAACAGGCATCTCTTAGGTCAATCTGAAGTCTATAAAACAAATCTTCTCCCCTTATGGGAGCCCTTCCTCTAGAATCCTTCTCAAAACCAAAGAGATCCTCAAAAATCGATCCTAAATCAGGACCAAATCGCACCTCAAAATCAGAAAAATCATAGGCGCTTTTGCCATCGGCAGTAGTAAAACGCACACCTTCAGCAGCCTTTCTCAGTTCATCATATTCTTTTCTCTTTTGAGGATCACTTAAGATATCATAGGCTTCGCTAATCTCTTTAAATTTTTCTTCGGCCTTCTTGTCTCCTGGATTGACATCTGGATGATACTTTCTTGCAAGCTTGCGATATGCCTTTTTTATTTCCTCCTGAGAGGCATCACTTTTTACGCCAAGTATTTCATATAGGTCCTTTTTTATCATTTAATGCTCCCTTAAAGTTTGCTATAGATAGGCCTCTTAACCAAACGCAGACCTTTCTTATCAATCTCTTCTCTTATAAAAGTTAGGATCTTAAACGGATCATGCCAACCTTTTACCTTTGAAAAAAGATAAAGATGGTGTTCCCAATTTCTCAAAAACCATGAAAGAAATAAAAGGAGTTGGCGTCTGTGGACCTCTTTTGGTGAATAATGGAGTATATAGTGCACGACTTTTTCGAGTACTTCTAATGGAGACCCAGGCCACGGCCTTTTGTGTACAATTTCCCAAAACAACCAAGGTCTAACAATTGCTCCCCTTCCTATGAGGATACCGTTCACCCCAGTCTTCCTGAAAATCTCTTCTGCATCCTCAACAGAAAATATATCTCCGTTTCCAAAAATAGGAATATTTATTTCCTTTTTTATCCATTTCAGTTCTTCCCATTTTGCCTTTCTCTTGAATCCATCCTCAACTGCCCGTGGATGGATTGTTATAAGATCCACTCCTCTGGCCTCGAGCCCCTTAGAAAACTCTATAAGGGGCTCTATCCTGTGACCTGGAAAAGAACGTAGTTTTACAAAAATTGGCCTCTTTGTGACTTTTTTTGCCTTTTCTACAATGAGAAAAGCCCTTTTTTTATCATTTAATAGAGCAGCTCCCCAACCATGCCTCATGATTGCTCGCTGTGGACACCCCATATTTATGTCAAAGGCATCAAACCCCAAGGGTTCAAGCCTTTTTATAGCCGCGGCTATAACCTCTGGGTCTCCTCCCACAATCTGGGCCACAAGTGGACGATCAATCCTGGCATCTTTGCAATAATGATCCTTTTCAGGATTTTGGGTGGAGACTATTCTCGAATTCAACATCTCTGTGAAGAAAAGTTGGGCACCGCCTATCTCAGAGACGACCCTTCTAAATGCCCTATGGGTAAACCCTGCCATTGGGGCTAAACCTGCAACAATTACCATTTTCATGGTTTACAATATATAATGGATGTCTAAAATAAGAAATAGGTCTTGCATCCTTTGAAGGATGTTTATATTATTTCTGCCTTGCCTTTTGAGTTTATTAAAATTCAACAAAAAACCTTTTAACGGACGAAGGCGCTATGAACACAAAGGAACAAAACAAAGTTGATTCCGCAGGTACGCCTGATTATCTCCAGGACATTTTAGAAGCTGGGAAGGACGGAGAACTAACCTATTCCCTGTTAAACGAGATCCTTCCTGAAGAGGTAAAGGACCCAGAAAAGATCGAAGAGGTCTTCGATTACCTTTGTACCCATGAAATTGAGATCATGGAGGAACCCGAAGGCCCAGAACATCCCTTAAAGAGTATTATCGGTAAACCAAAGGCTCCAAAGATGGCAGAAGAGGGCGAAGC
Organism: Dissulfuribacter thermophilus; assembly: GCF_001687335.1. Taxonomy (NCBI): domain Bacteria; kingdom Pseudomonadati; phylum Thermodesulfobacteriota; class Dissulfuribacteria; order Dissulfuribacterales; family Dissulfuribacteraceae; genus Dissulfuribacter; species Dissulfuribacter thermophilus. Next base: position 149,867 of record NZ_MAGO01000006.1, read on the forward strand.
CCCTGAGGAAAAGCCAGCTATAGAGCCCAAAGGAGATGAAAAGCCGCAAGTATTCGTGGATACCGGCGGTTACACCGATTCTGAAGAGATCACAACTACTTATTTAAGGGAAATGGGCCGTTTTGAACTTCTTACCCCTGAAAGGGAAGAAGAACTCAGTAAAATAATTAGAGATGGGTTTAATGGAATAATTGATGCAATATTTGCTCACCCCTCCAAATCCCTGGAAATGGAGGACCTTAGAGAACAAATCAGGCTTTGGAGAAAGCGTGACCCATCTCTTAAACCAAAAAAACAACAGCTCAATTATCTCGTAGAGGCAGTAACCACCATCCATGAACTCTATCCTGACGACGAGAGCATTACAGAGCTATATAACTTTGTGAAAAAGAAGGAATCGGAAATAGAGATCGCCAAAGACGAGATGATAAATGCAAATCTGCGCCTGGTGGTGAGCATTGCAAAAAGGTATATGCACCAGGGGCTTTCTTTAGCTGACCTCATCCAAGAAGGAAATCTTGGACTCATGAGGGCAGTGTTCAGGTTTGATTATAAGAAAGGGAATAAATTCTCCACTTATGCAAGTTGGTGGATTCGACAGGCCATCACTAGGGCCATACTGGATAAAACCAGGACTATCAGGCTCCCTGTACATTTCTTGGAGCTAAGGAGCCAGTTCTTTAAGGCTTTCTATAGCCTATTGAAAGAACTTGGACGAGAGCCGACCCCTGCAGAAATTTCTCAACACACTGGACTTCCCATGGAAAAGATCCTCTCTATACTCGAGGCATCTAGGGAACCAGTGTCCCTTGAAACACCAGTAGGAGATGAAGACAGCACACTGGGCGACTTCATTGAGAATCAAGACGCGCTATCTCCCTACGAAACTGTTAAAGACAGAGAACTTACAGAGAGAATAAAGAGTATTCTCGCGACCTTAAGCCCAAGAGAGGAAAAGATCATTCGCCTTAGATTCGGAATCGGTGAAGATGGCGAATATACCCTAGAAGAGATTGGAAAGAGGTTTAACGTCTCAAGAGAGAGAATCAGGCAGATTGAGAAGAAGGCACTAAATAGACTTCGCCATTCCAGCAGGAGAGACAGGCTCAAATACTTCCTCGATTAAAGACGCAGGCTCTGAGAAAGCCAAGCCTGTGTTTCCTCAATCCAAGCGCTCGCATGGCATATTCTACGAGGGTGAGAATAAAAAACATACCCTCGTGAGTGCCATGCGGGCTCTTAAGTCTCTATTTTTTATAAAAGCCGCTTTACTTCTCTACAGGGTTTCAGGCAATTTAGAGGAGACGTATAACTGTCCCAGTAAGGATCTTGGGGTAAAAATAGGTTGCCTTGTGGGGCATGGTGAGCCCTGCCTCTGCCACCTTCATCATGGCATCAATGGGCGTTGGCCTGAGATAAAAGAGAACTTCATCTTTGGCAAGCGAATCTAGCCTATTAAAAAAGGCCTCATATCTAAGCCTTCCTTCTTCCTTTAGTTCGCTTGCTCCCTTATTAAAGAGCCTACGAATTGCCAGTTCATCCACTGGAATCACGTCTAGATCTAAAAGACCTTCTGAAATACCTTGGTTCAACAAGGTCTCTTTGCCCATTTCAGTTAGGCTAAAGACAACACATCGGTTGTCAGATCCTGTACACAGAGCAAATCCTGTAGTCTGCCCCAACTTTTCCAATGCCTCTTCCACTTTTTTGATTTCGGTTCCAGCATCAAACTCAACAACCTTTTGGAGATAAGGTGAGAGTGCTTCCACAATTCGACTGGCCTCATCACCACCTGACTTCACTATCCTGTGAGTAGGGAGGCTAAGAAGCCCTGGGTCAGTAGAATCCACTAGGTATGCCATAACATAATGGTGTGGAGGGGGATTTACACCTTTAAATACCCCTTCCCTATCACACATTTCCTTAAAGGCCAGGGCAGTGGTGTACCTATGGTGACCATCTGCAATGTAGAGGCTTTTAGAGGAAAGAGCCTTTTTTAATTCTTCGATGGCGTCTTCATTAGACAATCGAAAGAGGCGATGAGTATTGCCATCCTTATCTTTTGCTTCATAGATAAAATCTCTTTTTTCATCTTTAGAGATCTGAGTCAGGGTCTTTTCTCCCTTTGACAACAAAAATATCTGACTAAACTGGGCCCGTGCTGTCTTAAGGAGCCTCAATCGTTCATCAGTAACCTTTTTAAAGGTCTTCTCATGGGGGAGTATTACCCCGGTTTCCCATGGTTCTATGCCCACTAAACACACAAGGCCTGTCCTAGTAAATTGCCTTCCATTGACCTCATACACGGTTTCGTAGGGATAAACGCATGGGCTAGGGTCTCTTGATACAATCCCTTCTCGAATCCAGCTCTCTAGGATTGAAGTCACGCTATTGTGGCCCCCATTTCCTTCACCTTCTCTTAGGTCGGGCATTTCAAGGGAAAGGATATTATATGGATGTTTTTCTATATAGGCCCTCTTCTCAGCTTCTGTAACTACATCATATGGAGGTGCCAGGACAGAGTCCGGGGACACCTTAGACAAATTGTATGTGTATCCACAAAATGGTAAAACTTTTGCCAATTGTGTCAGCCTTTCAGTCTTTTTATTTTTTTGGGGCAGATAGATATTTCCTAAATTCAGCAATTGTAAAGTTTTTCAAAATAATAGCCCCTAGTAACCTATAACCCCGCCAAATTGGCAATCCAGCTAGGTACTACAATTTCCCTGTCACGTCAAGATTGACCAAGGCAGTAATGATAGCTCTTGTTTTCTAAATTCGCTCCCTACACGCAATATTTTGTGGTCTGATCTTTACCAGATATCTTGGACGAATATAAGGCCTCGTCAGCGCGTTTTATCAAGGTCTCAACATCTTCATTATCATCGACTTGAGTCACTCCAATAGAGACAGATACTGAAATTGTCTTTGATGTATCCTCTGGCACAAATCTATATCGCCTAATCTTTCGTCTGAGCCTCTCTGCAAGGTTTATAGCTGAATCACAATCTGTATGGGGACAAACAATGACAAACTCCTCTCCGCCATATCTATAAACCAGGTCTGTCTCTCGTACTGATGACTCAAATATCTCAGCTAGCTTTTGCAGGACCTTGTCACCGGTGATATGTCCATAGCTGTCATTTATATCTTTAAAGTCGTCTACGTCTATCATCATCAATGAAAGCGGGTAATTATAGCGCCTAGCCCTCGATATTTCTCTAGCAAGATCAGTTATTAAGGCATGTCTATTGAGAAGGCCTGTAAGAGGATCAAGTCTTAGACGCTCTTTGAGTTTTTCTATGGTCCTTGACTGTTCCAACAACTTCTTTTCTGTTGACTCTGCCTTCTTCCTTATGGTCTCGTTATACTGGGCAAGCCTGTTTAAATCCTCAAGGACCTCTGACCTGTCTTGGACCTTTTGAGTTAGACAACTTATTGTCTCATGCATGTCGTCAAAATGTGATTTTGTATCCCCGACAAATTCGTCTACTGTATCGTGAACTCCACCTAGTATTTCCTCTGTATCTTTTAAGAATCTCTCAGTGATAAGCCTTGGGGCCTCTTTAGGTTTAACTTTTTTTCTAAGTATATCCTCTGCCTTGTCCCTATAACAAACTGCCCAAAACTCCTTTTCATATACCTCAGGCCAGGGAAGCAGCCTTTTAGAGACAATTTGTTTTAAGGCCTCTTTTGCAATGAGTATTACCTTAGCAGCATATTCCTTGTCTTCGTTAGTAGTGTTTTTCTTTACCATAGTCATCAAATGCCAACCATTATATCTAGGGCCTTGGAAAAACTCTGTGAGCCAGTAAACTCTTTTGACTTCATATTTGCCTTGAGTCCCCAATCCCGTTCTGCTACTTTTAGAACATCAAAAATCTGTTGTTCAATCTTTTCATTTACCTCTTTTGGATAACTTGTAAACACCAAAAAATCCGGACCTTTTCTAAAAAGCAATGCATTCTTTTCTGATGGTCTGTTCCATTCATGAAGGGTATTCAATATCTCTTGGAGTTTCTCGCCGATTTCGTCTAGGATCTCGTCAGTCTTGAGATATCCAATTCTCCTATTAAATTCTCCAATGTTTTCAAAGTCAATGAGTATTAGTTTATATTTATCTGTTGCATCTAAAAGTTGTTCCTTTTCGAGAGAAAGGATGTATCTGTAATTGTAAAAACTACACAGTGGTTCTCTAAAATAGGTCTTTTTTCTGAAGGACTCAATAAGATCCAATTCTTTTGAATTGTTCTTTTTAATAGCCAGGGGATCCCATTCTTTAAGGACTTCCTTCAAATTTGCAACTACGTCTTTGCTGAATCTCCCTTTTCTGACTTCTTCATCTATGATATCCAGGGCGCTTTCCTTGTCCATTGGTCTCTTATAAGGCCTTTGGGCCACCAATGCCTCATAAACATCACAGGGACTGACTATCAAAACAAGCGGATTTATTTCCTTTCCCATTAAACCATGGGGATATCCGCTTCCATCAAGCCTCTCATGGTGTTGCAAAGCAATCTCAGAGACCCTGAGATCTGGATAGCGCTTTTCCAGAAAACTTGCTCCAATATTGGGGTGAAGATTCATTATCTTTCTATCTAGGGTATCAAAAGGCCCTGGTTTGAGGAGTATGTCATCGGGTATAGCAATCTTTCCGACGTCATGTACAAGGCATCCCAATTCAAGGGCCTCAAGCTCTTCATCGGCGATCCCCATCCTCATCCCAACTCGTTTGGAGAGGGCAGCCACCCTGAGACTATGCTCAAGGGTATAGGAATCTCTACTACCCAACATCTCAGTCATTACATCAAAAAGGCCTTTAACAAGGGCATAATAGTCCTCTTCGAGGGCAACTATCCTGTCTAGCACTGCAAGGCGCGCAAAGAGTTGTTCTGGCAAGAAAGGTTTTTTCAGAAAATCCGATGCCCCTGCCTTTAAGGCCTTTTGTATTGATTCCCTATCACCTAAACCGCTTATCGCTATGGAATAAAATCTGTAGGGACGCTCTCGCCTGATCTTTTTTAACAGGGCGAGCCCGTCCATCCTTGGCATTTGAAGGTCTGTAATAAGCAATCTAACCTTCTCTTTAGTATTCTGTAAAAATTCAAAGGCGCTCTCTCCTGAATCGGCCTCGAAGACGTGTAGCCCCCAAGACCTCAGAAGATTAGACAGTAATTCTCTTTGGAGGGGATCATCTTCGACTACGAGTACAGAAAATCTACTTAGGCTTGGTAAAACTGCATTCATTTTCTTATCTGTTTGAGTCCCGAGCATTTTAATGCCTCTAGAGACGTTGATTTTATCGGCCTGATATTGGTAAAACTCAAATCAGAATGACACTCAAGACAGATGCCTACTGTTAGGATCCTGTCTATCTCATCACCATTAAAGGTCCTTAATCTCCCAGCTCTGGAAAAAATTCACCAATGGATCCCCATCTATTGTCACAAATTGATCCAGGGGATGTTGGATGCCAAGGGTCTTGGGAGAGCTTGACATAGACGGTTCAAATTTCCATTTGCCGTTTATAAAAACTAGATTGCCTCTTCCAAGGCCAATTGCACGAGGATCCTTGTGGCAATCTTTGCAAGTCCTTGGCCTTTTTTGAGTTGTATGGGGATCCATCCAAGAGACTGTTAACCGCTTAAAGGTCCTTTCGGGTCTATCACCTTCTCCCAGGAAGGTCACAAAATCCTGTCAGCCCGGGACTATTATTACAATCTCTTCTTCCCCATGAGGGGGCTTGTAAACCCCCAAGGATGGGGCCTCATAGCGCATTATTGACCTATATTCCTGCCAACGTCCAGGAGTAGGACTTCCAACCAACCAGTCAGTCTGTTCTTCCTTTTTCCTTTGCGTTACATGGCACCCAAAGCACTGTGGCACCCATGTACTATGACACGCCTGGCACGAGAGCCTCTTGTGATCCCTATCCCTACATTTATTTGGGTTTAACTGAGATAGTTTGATCTTTTTTTTGTCTTTTTTTCTCGTAAACCAAAAATTGTTACCATCTTTTTCTATTTTTAGCCCCTTTTTCACTGCGCTAGGGTGTAACTTTGGATCATGGCAGTCCACACACCTGACTTCAAGTTGTTCTTCCATATGGGCCCTCTTTATTCCGTCCCCCATAGTCTCTTTTTGGGTATGGCAGTCAACGCAAATGAGCCCCTTTTCATAATGGACATCTTCTTTGAGAATGCGGAAATAACGACCGTCTTCCAACTCATTATCAGTAAAATCGCCCTGTTCAAATGGTGTCCCATAGCCCTCTGTTTCATATTTGCCCTGATAACTAAGCCCTATTCTTCCGCTCCTATTGTGACACCTTACGCAATTGTCCATAGGCGGCTGGCGAACCAGCCGTGGATGCCACTTTTTGGATCCATCAGGCCTTTCCTCACTTAGGAGATGACACGCAGAACAGCCACCGCCCTTTTCCTTTAAAAAGTCTGGATATTTTCCCTTTTCGAGCCATAAATGACAGGTACCACAGAGCTTTGAAAAATAATCCAAAGCAGGGGTCCTTTTGGGATTTTCCATGAGATCTTTTACAGTGAGATCTTCGTACTGATCCTTGGCCTCTCCCCAGTAATACCTGAGTGTACTTATAATGCCTCTATTTGTTGCCATAAGGGTATTTTTCACCCATTTCACCTGGTTCTCATGACAACCTGGCCTACCGCATGTGATAGAGGCAAACTTGAGCTCCCCAGGATTTTTTACCATTCCCCTATGGGCGATTTCTTTTCTGGAGGAGAGACTGTCTCCAAGATGGCAATCAGAACATCTCACAACGTGCCTTTGATGCACTTCCTCAGGCTCTTCCTCGTGGCACCTCAGGCACATATCCACCCTGGAATCCATGGTAAGCGGCACCGAGCCTTCCTCACACTGGACGCTCCTGGGTAGAATACTTATAAAAAAGGCCATGAGGAAAATTATGACTTTGAATACTCCCATAGGAAATACATAATATCGCGGAGGGAAAACGTAAAGTATTAAAAAAATACAAAAAAAGCAGCCCTAAGGCTGCTTTTCTTTCGTCTTTGGAGCGGGAAACGGGATTCGAACCCGCGACTTCGACCTTGGCAAGGTCGCACTCTACCACTGAGTTATTCCCGCTTTGGCGATGCCTATAATAAGGCCTATCACATTTTATGTCAATACCCGAAATAAAATTCAGTGCATACAGTTCTATATCTGTCAATTAAATCGTACTAAATTCTATAAATGACAAAATTCACACTACGGCCAAGTCCCAGTCAGAGATTTGATATAAGGGGTTTGAACATAGAAAATTTATTTGATATTGTCTATTTTCTATGGCCATGACCCCAATAGAAGACCTAATTTATTCCATTGGAGAGCTCGAGGAGCTCATTGGAACCGTATGTTTCAAAAAGCTCATACCAGCTTCTCCACCAGATCTAAGGGATTTTAACCAGAGCCTTTTGCCTGAAATCAAGTTTATTCTTGAACAAAATGGCATTTATTCTCTTTATAGCCACCAGCTTGAGGCCATAAACGAAATCATCAATGGAAAAAACGTTATAATTTCAACACCCACTGCCAGTGGTAAAAGCCTCATATACAATATACCAGTGATACAAAGCTTTCTTGAAAACAAAGGCACAAAGGCCCTGTATCTCTTTCCCCTAAAGGCCCTCCAACAAGACCAGTTAAAACACCTCACGATTCTGACCTCTGCACTTGATGACGAAGACAGACCAAAAGTAGCGCTTCTAGACGGCGATACCCCACAATACAGGCGAAGAAGACTTCGTGAGCAGCCACCTAACATACTAATTACCAATCCAGATATGCTTCACTTGTCCATTCTTCCATACCACAACAGCTGGTCAAATTTTTTAAAGGATCTTGAATTTGTCGTCATAGACGAAGTCCACACATATAGAGGGGTCATGGGGTCCAACATGGCCTGGGTCTTCAGAAGGCTAGAGCGCATCGCAAATTATTATGGGAAAACCCCCATTTATATAATGAGCTCTGCCACAGTAGGCAATCCAAGCTCCCTTTCAAAGGCCCTTATTGGAAAAGATGTCGTTTGTATTTCAAAACAGAGCTCTCCTACCGGAAGACGCCACATAGTTTTTATAAATCCTATTCAAAGCCCTTCTCTGTCTTGCTTGAAACTCCTTGAGATGGCCATTAAGAGGCGACTAAGGACAATCGTATACACTCAATCCAGAAAACTCACTGAACTTTTAGGTCTTTGGATCAACCAAAAAGGCAGCCACTTTAAAAGGCTAGTAAAGGTCTATAGGGCAGGGCTCCTCCCTGAAGAAAGGCGGGATATCGAGGCAAAGCTTGCAAGCGGTGAACTCCTTGGTGTGGTGTCAACCAGCGCCCTTGAGCTGGGGATAGATATTGGTAGTTTGGACTGCTCCATTCTCCTCGGTTATCCAGGAAGCATTATGGCAACATGGCAAAGATGGGGAAGAGCAGGCAGAAAGCGCCAAGATTCCCTTGTTGCTCTTATTGCCCACGAAGATGCCCTGGATCAGTATATCATGCGTCATCCAGAAACAGTGATTAGTGGGGCCCCTGAACCGGCTATCTTAAACCCTGAAAACCCAAGGATTATGGAAAAACACATTGAATGTGCTGCCTGCGAATTATCTATTTCTACTAGCGAACCATTTTATAGCGAGAATAAAACGATTCAGCAAACCATCGAAGCTCTCACCAGACGCGGAAAGCTCTTCTTTTCCGAAGATGCCAGGACAATCTTTGCAGGAGGCAAATACCCTCACAGATTCGTGGATTTAAGGGGCACTGGCTCTAAGTTCAGAATAGTCCATGAAAAAGACGGCAACACCATCGGAGACATAGACGGCATAAGGGCCTTGAAAGAGACTCATCCAGGGGCAATTTACCTCCATGGGGGCAGGACCTTTAGGGTAACTGACCTTGATTTCGACCTAAAATGCATCAAGGTTGAGGACTTCAAAGGTGACTATTTTACAAGGCCTCTTTCCCAAAAGGAGACTTCCATTATAGAGGAATATGAATCCAAGGTGGTCTTTGGCACATTGATCCACTTTGGAAAGATCAGGGTAAGGGAAGAGGTGGTGGGATATGAGATGAGGAGCGTAAGAGGCCAGAGATTCCTTGGTAAAAAAGAACTAGAGCTCCCCCCACAGGTCTTTGAGACAGAAGGGCTATGGCTAGAAATTCCTGATTTCATCAGGGAAAATACTGAAAAGGCCTTCATGCACTTTATGGGAGGTATACATGCCATAGAACATGCAATGATCGGAGTCATGCCCCTTCTGGTCCTTACTGATCGCTCAGACATTGGAGGGATTTCACAAACAATTCACCCCCAGGTTGGAAAAAGTACCATCTTCGTATATGACGGCATACCTGGTGGCATCGGCCTTACAAAAGAGGCCTTTAAAAAGGCATCGGACCTCATTAGAAAATCCCTTGGAGTAATAGAATCTTGTTCCTGTGAACTTGGATGCCCTGGCTGCGTACACTCACCTAAGTGCGGATCAGGCAATAGGCCCATAGATAAGGCTGCAGCGATATCAATACTTCGCCAAATAATAAAGGGCAAAAAAAAGAGGGAAGAAGATGCTCCAAGGCTGATCAATCAGGCTGTGAAGATCCCCAAACAGAGGGTCAGTCGAGAATGCGACAAACCCAAGCTGGATATTTCCAGCATTAGATTTGGCGTGTTCGACCTTGAAACACAGTATTCTGCACAGGAGGTAGGAGGTTGGCACCTTGCCCACAAGATGAAGGTAAGTTGCGCGGTTCTCTACGACTCTAAGGAAGACAGATTTTTGGAATACATGGAAGAAAATGTTCAAGATCTCATAGCAAGGCTAAAGTCTTTGGATCTCGTCATTGGATTTAATATAAAGAGATTCGACTATAGGGTACTTTCTGGCTATGAGGATGGCAGCGTATTTTCAACCTTACCAACCCTTGATTTACTCGAAGAGGTAAAAAAACGTCTAGGATACAGACTTAGCCTGGATCATCTGGCAGCATCCACTCTAGGTTCCAAAAAGGCTGGCAATGGGCTCCTGGCACTCAGGTGGTGGAAGCAGGGAGAACTTGAAAAGCTAATAAGGTACTGCAAAGAAGACGTTAGACTTACAAGAGACCTGTTTCTTCACGGACATGAAAAAGGATATCTATTATTCAAAAACAAGGCGGGTAGACTAGTAAGACTTCCGGTGTCATGGTAATCCCCATTCAGAAGTTTTGAGTTTTGAGTGTTGAGTTTTGAGTAAAGGTCAGGTCTAACCACGGGGATGATACCTTCTATGGGTATCTCTCAAGTGTTCTACATCGATGTGGGTATAGATCTGCGTTGTCACGATATTTTGGTGCCCTAGGAGGATCTGAACCGTTCTCAGATCTGCTCCTCCTTTTAAGAGGTGGGTGGCAAATGAATGACGCAGTGTATGGGGGCTAACTTTTCTCTTAATCCCAGCCCTTTCTGCGTACATCCGCAGGATCTGCCAAAACCGCTGACGTGTGATTGCCCCACCTTTCTTGGAAAGGAATACTATTGGGCTCTGTTTACCTTTTAAAAATACTGGACGAGCCTTAACAAGATATTCTTCGAGGGCATCCATTGCCACCTTTCCAATGGGAACGATACGTTCTCTCCCTCCCTTTCCCTTCACCCTCACAAATCCCATTGAAAAATCGATTTGACCTGTCTGAAGTCCGCAAAGTTCCGTTGCCCTAAGCCCAGTGGCGTAGGCCAACTCAAGTATGGCCTTATCCCTTATTCCCATTGGAGTTTTGGTATCAGGGGCACTAAGGAGATTGGTGACCTCTTCAACAGTTAGGGCATATGGCAATGTAAGTCCAAGCCTGGGGCCCTTTATGAGAGAACATGGGGATGCCTTTATTTTCCCTTCCCTTACCAGGAAATCAAAAAACCCCCTTATGGAAGAAAGCCTCCTTGCATTGGTCCTGGGACTCGTTCCCGAAAGCCTTGAGACGTGAAGCCATTCTGAAATCTGAGCAGATTTTACTTGTGAAAGGTCAGTAAGCCCCTTTTTTTCCAAAAATTTCAGAAAATTTTGGATATCCCCTGAATAAGATGACAGAGTATTTTTCGAAAGCCCCCTTTCTAAGGAAAGATGGGCCAAATAATCATCAAGATAGATGTAAAAACCCTCAGAATCAGCTAATGGCTTCAAGAATCTCTTCCGCCACTTCGCTAATATCCGGATCCGGTGAGGTCATGCTTAGGACTTTAAGCTTGCTTATAAAGCCAGTCTTTTCCAGAGGACCTTTGGTATCCAGCATATCCTTTGCCCTTTCCATGGCATCGCAAACTATTTGCGGAGACTCTTTGAGGTCCAGAAGCAGGATCAATACGCCCCACTCGTCTGGTAGTCCGAACTTGCTTACATAATCCCTTGCGGCTTGTTCAAAGGATTTCTTTCCATACGAGTCCTTGAGCCTCTTTAGGGCCTCATCATGTTCAGGGGTGCCCTTTGGGCCCAAGAACAACTTTTCAGCCTCTTTGAGATACAGTTTTTTTAGTCTTGGATCATCCAAGGCCCGTTCAAGCATACTCTTTGGCTCTGATGAACTTCTCGTATGTCTGGATCTGTCCCTTAATTTATCTATTTCACGCCAACTCTTCTTTCTCTCACCCATGGGTCTCTCCTTGAGAATGGATTCTACACCTGAATGAACTCAATGTCTGGGAGGATTAAGGCGGTGAGGAGGCCGCCATAGACTGCACCTGTATCTATACCAATTTTTGTCTTTTTCACAAGGGGGGTATCCAGGGGAGTATGGCCAAAGATTACTCGTTTGCCCCAATCATAATCTGAATCAATGAATTCAAAGCGTATCCAAAGAAGATCGTCGATTTTTTGATCCCTAATCTCTCTATATGGCTTTAACCCTGCGTGAACGAAGATATATTCTTCTGTTTCAACGTATAGCTCAAGACTGGAAAAGAAATCAATATGTTCCTGGGGGACATCTAGGCCGTCATCAAGAGAGTAATAAGAGTCGAGTGTCTTCAATCCCCCTGTAGCAATAAAGGTGCTAAGTATCGAATTATCTCCAACATAGGGAAAGTCTTCAAGAATTCCTCTATCATGGAGATAATTCATAAACATATATTCATGATTTCCCATTAAGAATCGCGTGGTGTCTGGAAAGCTTTTTTTGAGTTCAATGAGGTCTGAAACCGTATCCTTTGCCTCTGGGCCCCTGTCCACATAATCCCCCAAAAAAATCAAGACATCCCTACCCCACTCTATGGGAAGCTTATTGAGGAGAAGGGCCAACTTCGAACGCATACCATGAATGTCTCCAATTGCAATTATCTTCCTATCTCCTTCCATTTTTTAAAACATACCATCTATACGCCAGAGCCCCGCCCTTTTCGCAGCAGTTATGGCCTGATTGTATTCGTTTGGAGTAATTCGTCTGTTCAGTGGGGATGGAAGCAAATTTGGGCCACATGGCCTGTATTGGTCCATGATATTTATGTAGGTATCTTTCGAGATCTCTTTTGAGATAAAATCGAAGATGAACTCACTTCCTGCTAGTCCCCCAGGTAGGACTAGATGACGTACAAGGAGCCCCCTTTGTGCCAGGCCATTTTCATCTATTACAAGGTCCCCTACCTGCCTATGCATCTCTTTTAGAGCCGATTGAGCAACCTCTGAATAGTTGTTGCAACCGCTCAACTTTCTTCCCACCTCATCATCCCAATATTTAAAATCTGGCATGTATATGTCCACAATTCCCTCCAACAGTTCAAGGACTTCGACACTCTCGTAGCCGCCAGTGTTGTACACAATTGGGATTCCAAGAGTTGTCTCTTCCTCTATGAGCTCCAAGGCCTTTACCCAAAATGGTATGACATGGGTGGGAGTCACGAGATTAATGTTATGGCATCCAGACTCCTTGAGTGAGAGAAAGATGAAAGCCAATACCTCAGGGGATACGGGATTACCGTCTCCAAGTTGACTGATCTCATAATTTTGACAATAGATACACCTAAGATTACACCAGCTAAAGAAGACAGTACCAGATCCCCCTCTCCCCACTAGCGGCCTTTCCTCACCAAAGTGAGGACCATAGGTCGCAACCAGTGCCTGATTTCCATTTTGGCAAAATCCTATTTCACCTTTGAGGCGATTGACTCTACATTTTCGTGGACAGAGGGTGCAGGATTCAAGCATTGAATATAGGAGGTCAGCCCTATGGGACAGTTCCTTACTGTTCAGCGTATTCATGGCATGTAAAGGGTCTTTTCGTACTTTCCAAGCAGTTCTTGCCTATAGAATTCCATCACCGACATACATAGTGCAATTATTATCGGTCCAAGTATCAACCCCAGGAATCCAAAGAGATTTAGCCCTCCAAGGATACTAAAAAACAAAAAGAGGCTGTGGAGCTCAGTCTTACCACTGATGAAATATGGTCTTAAAAAATAGTCTATCTGACTAATTACGAGGATACTGAAAGACAATAGTATAGCACCTTTTAAATATGCCCCAGTTAAAAAGAGATAAAGGGTTGCAGGTAACCACACAAGGGCTGTCCCTATCATTGGGATAAAAGTGGCCACTCCCATTACTATTCCCCAGAGTATTGGTGCAGAAAAACCCAATACCCACAGAATGAACACTCCGAGCCCCCCCTGAATTGCGGAAGTCAAGAGGTTGCCATAGAGCGTTGCATAGAGAACATCTGCAGTAACAGAGGTGAGATGATCTACATTCTGCGGTTTGAGGGGGAGCAACGACTTAAAGACCTTCAGGAATTCCTCTCCGTCACGAAAGAGATAATAGAGGGTAACGAGCATCAAGGCCGCCTTAAATATGATGTTGGCCACATTTTTTGCAACCGCCGTCCCCTGCCTTATGAAGTATTCACCAGTTCTTTTGCTCAGTTCCACAATGGTTTGATGGAGGCTTTCCTCATGGGTCTCCAAGGCCTTCAATGCCTTAGAAACATAGTTATTTAGCCTGGGATAGTGCTCCTTATCTGGAATGATGGTAAAATGCCCACTCTGTATCGAGTGTTGAATTCCGGTATAGACCCTCAACACCTCTGACGTAAGGCTACCAAGGAGTATGAAAACAGGAATTATGATAAATGCCGTGTTCAACACACACATCACGAGGGCAGAAAGCGCTCTCGACCCCCTAAAGAACCTAACTAGCCTTTTGTGTATTGGATAAAAAAAGAGCGCAAGTATTATGGCCCAACAAATAGGTTCAAAAAAGGGCAAAAAGAGAAGGGCCCCACAGAAAAAGATCAAAAAACCAAGACCAACTGCCAGAAACTGTATTATCTTGCCAGAAGCTATGTAGTGGATATCATTATCCATAGCGACATTCTATCTTGTCGGTCATGTCTTTGGGCAAATGGCCTCGATACCTGAGGGAAGCTCATCTTTACTAAGACCTAACTCTTTTGAAAATTCAAGAAGTTCGTCATAACTACAGTTAATAGATGTTTTCGATGGATCTTCAAGACAATCCTCAAGTTCTCTTTTAAGAAATGCCAAAAACGCGTCCTTAATCTCCTCAGTAAGAGATGTGATGTCAAAACCTTCCCTTTGGGCAAAGTTTTTGAGTCTGGTGTAGTTTATGTGACTCCTCTTTATGCCCCTATATATACGTTTTTGTCTATTTTCAGGTGTAAGATCTCTCAAAATTATCTTCTTATACCGCTCAATGACTGCCACCTTTAGGACCATTAGGTCCTTTTCGGTTAAACTAAGTTTAGGCCCTTCTGGATCCTCCTGGAGATAATATAGCGAGTTATAAAAGGCGACTTCCGGTATCTCACCAGAGTGTTGAATCAAAAATTCCTCTTCCTCTATCAATGATTGGGTATCGTTATTTTGTTTTGAGTCGTTCGAGCTCTTGGATCGAGTCTGAATATTTTTTCGTGTCATCTCAATATCCTTTCCAAATGGTATTTTTGACCTTTTCCAATTAAAAGATCGATCTCAGCCAATTTCCAATAGGAAATCAGCAATATAGTTTTCCTGGTCTATCATCCTATTTAATAATCAAGTGGGCTTTTCCAAGCCTGCTTTAAATCTATTATGTTCTCTTTCATCACTGTTTTTTCATTGAATTTCATTTCAAGTACCTTTTCTTCGGTTATCTCGCCTACACAGGCAATTGGACCAGAGTTTTCCATGATCCTTTCAAAGGCCTCTTTGTGCTCAGGCCTTATGGTTACTACAAAACGGCTCTGAGACTCACTGAACAATAGGGTGTCCAGACGAGACACATCTGACTTTGGGACCTCATCGAGGTTTATTTTCATTCCAAGATCCCCACTAAAGGCAGTCTCTGCCAGGCATACCCCTAGGCCACCATCTGAACAGTCATGGCAAGAGGCCACAAGGCCCTGTTTGATGGCAGTGGTTAGCGCCATATAGCGCCTCTTTGCCTCATCGAATCGCACCTTTGGAATGGTATTTCCTATTATCCCTTTGGTGGCATAGTATTCAGAGGCACCGAGCTCTGGATATGTGGCCCCAAGGACGTAAACCAGGTCCCCAGGCCTTTTCGCATCAAGGGTAACAGCTAAACGCACATCCCCTATCCTGCTTATAACAGAGAAAAGCAGAGTGGGAGGTATGGAAATCTTCACACCTCCAATAATGGCGTCGTTCTTCATACTGTCTTTTCCGGATATGCATGGAACTCCATAGATGGTGGTGATGTCATATAGGCCCTGATTGGCCCTAACGAGTTGGGCAAGCTTATAGTGTCCGTCTGGAGTCTTTTCAGATTGGACCGGGTCACACCAGCAAAAGTTATCGAGGCCTGCCATGAGATCCAGTTCAGCACCGACACTCACTGCATTTCTCACAGCCTCATCCACGGCGCAACATGCCATGTGATAGGTATCTATGTCGCTGTATCGTGGGCAGATTCCATGGGACACCACCAGGCCTTCAAAAGAGTCGAGATCCGGCCGTAGCACTGCGGCATCGCTTGGACCATCGTCCATGGCACCAGTTAGGGGCTTTACCACGCTCCCTCCCTGGACTTCATGGTCATATTGGCGCACCACATACTCTTTACTGCATATATTGTAGCTGGAAAGGAGATTTTTTAATTCTTTGCCAAGGTCTTGTGGCTCTTCAAAATCCGGTTCATCATGATTTGGCTGATTCCATTTGGCCACAAGCTCTAATTGAGGCACACCATTGTGGACAAAATCCAGGTCAAGGTAGGCAATAGTCTTTCCATTGTAAAGACAGTGGAACTTTCCAGTATCTGTAAATCTACCCAGGACAGTAGACTCCACCCCCATCTTTTCAGACAGCGCCAAGAATTCGTCTAGCTTTTCCTGTGGCACTGCAACAGTCATCCTCTCCTGGGCCTCTGAAAGGAGTATTTCCCAGGGTTGGAGCCCTGCATACTTGAGAGGCGCCTTGTCAAGATGTAGCTCAAATCCACCGGCCTCCTGGGCCATCTCTCCAACTGAAGAGGAAAGTCCCCCTGCCCCGTTGTCTGTAATGGAATTATAGAGACAGAGGTCTCTCGCTCTCAACAAGAAGTCTGTCATTTTCTTTTGGGTAATTGGGTCCCCTATTTGCACGGCAGTTGCAGGAGAACCTTCATGGAGTTCTTCTGAGGAAAATGTGGCCCCGTGGATGCCGTCTTTTCCAATCCTTCCACCGCACATTACAATGGCATCTCCTGGACGAGCCTTTTTTTCGTATCCTTTTCTATTACATATCTCCTTTGGAATGATTCCTCCTGTACCACAGAATACCAGGGGCTTACCCACATATCTTTCATCGAACACTATCGAGCCGTTTACTGTTGGAATTCCCGACTGATTGCCACCATGCTCAACACCTTCTCTTACTCCTTCAAAGATCCTCTTGGGGTGTAATAGACCTTTGGGAAGCGGCTTATCGTAATCAGGGGGACCAAAACAGAAGATATCCGTGTTGAACACGAGTTGGGCACCTAGCCCGGTTCCAAAGGGGTCACGGTTAACTCCTACAATGCCGGTTAGCGCTCCGCCATATGGATCCAGAGCAGATGGACTGTTGTGGGTCTCTACCTTGAAGGCGACTCCATAGGAATCATTCAAGGATATGACCCCGGCATTGTCTTTGAAAACAGACAGACAAAAATCTTTTTCGCCTTTTTCGTCTCTTATCTTCTGTGTCGCCCCTCTTATGTAGGTATCGAAAAGACTATCTATTACTTTTTCTTTGCCAGAGCCATCGTCATAATGGATCTTTGCATTGAAGATCTTGTGCTTACAGTGCTCAGACCAGGTCTGTGCAAGAGCCTCTAGCTCGACGTCAGTGATCTTTTCCGAAAGTCCTACTTTTTTCCTCTCTTCAATGACGTCCTTGCGTAGGAAATAGTCCCTGATGGTGTGCATTTCTTTTAGATTCAGTGCAAGTACCCTGGACGAAGAAAGAGACAATAGCGCTTCGTCGCTCATGGAAGACAAATCAAATTCCTCTACAATGACCTTTGAATCTCCAGTTACCTTTGGGATAAAGTAGAATGGGTTCTGAGAAGAGTTAAAAAGTGTCAGGTACTCATCTTTTGATACCACTATTGATCTTTCTATCAGCTCATTGGCCAAAAGGTCTCTGGAGATTTTCTCTGCATCTTCCTTGGAAATATCCCCATCAAACAAATATGCCTTTGCAGTATAGACTGCCTCGTCTTTTCCCAGAGGACGATTCAAAAAGTTCTCAATTGCCTCTTTTGCTACCCTACCCTCGTTGTCAGTAACACCTGGCCTAAATCCTACTTCAATCAGCCAGTTCCAAGAAAATTTGAGTCCCTGTGCCAAGGGGCTATCTATTGCGTATCTGGTAGTCACAGGGTCAGAAAAGGCACTTTCTACAAGTGCTGGCAGATCTTCCTTTGGAATGTCAATATCTATTAGATACACCTTTATAGTCCTACAGCCCCTGATTGAGCTGAATCCAAGGTCGTTCCTGCATCCTTTTAGGACCTTTTCGCCAAGTGCATCCCTTAAATCTTCACGCAATGCAACTTCTAATCTTATTGCCATATCGCTTATACCTACCTTGTAAAAAAATTTAGGTCATTGATTTAATAAGGGCATTTTAGTATCGTTTTCCCTGTTGTAAAGGAGAAGGCATGTGCTGGTTTACAAACTCATATTAAAAGGATTCATATTCCCATTTGGGATCGCACTTTTTTCGGTGCTATCCATCCTGTTGCTAGGAAGGATTGTACCACTGATGGATTATTTTGTCAGGGCTGGTGCATCCTTTGGAGAGCTCTTGAGCACCTCCCTTTTGTTTCTTCCCGTCTTTTTACAATTCGCCCTTCCCATGGCAGGGCTTTTCGGGCTCTTGGCATGTTTTATTAAATTGACGCAACTATCGGAAATAATGGGCATATTTGCCGTTGGTGTAAGCCCTTCAAGGATCTTGTATCCATCTTTTTTGATCTCGCTTGTACTATTTTTAACCTCGCTCCTAATATCGTGTATCCTTATTCCAAATGCCAAAATGAATGCAAAATTATTTATAAAGGAAATCGGCCAAAAACGACTTATCAGAGGCATCCCTGAAGGACGTTTCTTTGAACTGTCAAAGGGACTGGTGCTTTTTACTAACAAGAATAAAAATCAGGGCAAAAAATTAAAAGGAGTATTTATCTGGGATAATAGAGAGCAAAAAACACCATTGATGATATATGCGAAAAGAGGAACAATTACTGAAGCCGATGATACCCACTCTATTATTCTGAGCCTAAAGGATGGAATACTCAATACCGCAACCAAGGGGCTTTATAATGCAGATATACTCTCGTTTGACGAATACTCAATCAAGATTGGATTTGAGGGTTCGAGCTATCGAAAAAACAGAGGGGAAATGGGCATCCATGAATTAATGGATAACATCAAATCAAGAGACACAACTTCTCAAAAGAGACGCAAATATGTCTCAGAACTCATTAGGCGCTTTACTTTGCCTTTTGGAACGTTATTTCTGTGCTTACTTGCCCCTCCATTGGGAATATTCTTTGGCCGCTCAGGGCTTTCTACTGGAGTCGCTTTGGGTATCACCGCCTTTCTCGGATATTATCTCTTGACCACACTTTGCACAAACATGTTTGAAACAGCGGCTATTAATAACGCTACAATACTCCTCTTACCCAATTTGATTACAGCGATACTCTCATTTATGGCATGGAGGACCTTATTTAAAAGGGGACCGATATCTTTAATATGAAGCTATTAAAAAAGTACATTTTAAAGGCTTATTTCCAGTTCTTTGGTTTGGTCTTGCTCTCCCTTTCAGGAGTGTACATTATCGTAGAAGTTTTTGAAAAAATGGACGAATTCATAGAGCAAGACGTATCAATCTTCAATACAACCGCATATTTTATCATGCGGATTCCACAGATACTCTTTGACCTCTTTCCAATGTCAATCCTATTAGCTGGAGTCTTATACCTGTCTCTGCTCATTCGTAACAAAGAATATGTTGCCATGAGAGCAGTTGGTATATCGCCCGGTAAAATAATTGGCGTACCCGTAGTAGCGAGTTTGGCATTGTGTGTCGTGGTGGTTTTGTTTCAAGGTTTCATCGTTGGCAGCGCAAATCACAAGGCAATGGCAATTTGGAATCAGGAAGTGGAAAAGATCCCTTCTTTTGGCTCTAGTACTGGTACGTATTTTTTCAGGGGAAAGGGAAGCATTTGGGCCTTTGAAAAAATGATAGGAGAAAAGGGATTTAATACTGTAAATGTTATCTTATTCGAGGACGATTATTCATGCAAAAGGGTTATCAGGGCACAAACTGCCCGTTTTGCAGGAAAACACTGGGAATTCTTTAACGGAATAGCTGAAGACTGTAGTAACAAACAGCTCATAGATGCCCAGCCCTTCAAGCAGATGAAATTATTCTTAGAAGATAAGCCTGGAGACTTTTCAAGGATGTCTCTAAAACCAAAGGCAATGGGCATATTTGAACTTGCTTCCACCATAATCGCATTAAGAGAGATTGGGATTCGAGATAAGGAGATGGAGGCAGTATTTTGGAACAGGCTGTTTTATCCCTTTTTTGGTGTGACTTTACTCTTACTTGGACTTAGGACCATGGTCCTGACCGAAGGAGGTGGCATTGGTCTGGGCATAGTCATAGGGCTAACTCTCTCGTTTTCGGGCTGGGCCCTCTGGAATCTATTTTGTAGTTGGGGAGAAACAGGGAGAATAAGCCCAGTGCTTCCGCCTATTATTCTGATAGTCGGCTTTTTCATGCTGAGTTACTCTATTGAACAGATTTATGAGCGTATGAGCCGTAGTCGCGGATTGCCCGGCACTCTAAAGGGATAGGACACTATGGAAGCACAGTAAAGCGGTAGGATTGGAGGAATTTTCCATGAGAGGCGATGCTCCAAAAGCTTCATACGTTAACGAAATTTTATCACGGCTTGAAAAGGCCTACCCCAATGCCAAGATTGCCTTGAATTTTTCATCACCTTATGAGCTCCTTGTGGCAGTGGTACTGAGTGCACAGTGTACAGATAAAAGGGTCAATGAGGTTACTCCACAGGTCTTTAAAAAACTCCCGACCCCGGAAGCCATGGCTAATGCCCCAATCGAGGAAATTGAGGAACTCATTAGACCAACTGGATTTTTTAGAAATAAGGCCAAAAATCTAAAGAGGGCATGCCAGATGATCATTGAAAAATTCGATGGAAAGGTCCCAAAGACCATGGAGGAAATACTCACTCTGCCCGGTGTTGCTCGAAAGACGGCAAACTGCGTTCTATATAACGCCTATGGAGAAGTGACTGGCATCCCTGTGGATACCCACGTTAAAAGGCTTTCCAAACGCCTTGGCCTTACTAAAAATGACAATCCAGACAAAATAGAAAGGGATCTTATGGCCATTATACCAAAGGAAAAATGGGGCCCATTTTCCTATGAATTGATCGAACACGGAAGGGCGATTTGCAAGGCAAGAAAGCCCAGGTGCGAAAAATGCGTATTAAATGATATATGCCCCAGTGCTTTTAATTTTTAAATAGACATGTTGCATCTTGCATTTGAGCCAACACGTGGTATATAGAGGCAAAACTTAAGCGCCCGTAGCTCAGCTGGATAGAGCGCCGGACTACGAATCCGTAGGTCGGGAGTTCGAATCTCTCCGGGCGCGCCAGAAAATTCAGGGATTACAGCAAGTTAGCTGTAATCCCTTTTTTATTCCCTATTCTTTCCTTATAACTCCCCTAAAATTTTAGTGTTTATTTTTTTCTTAAATTAAATCAATAGCTTAGTAGCGTTTGTTATCAAATTTAGTGCTTATTTTTGACTTTTTGTGATTTTTTTGTATTAAATTAAATGGAACAAAAATGGAACAAGGCACCCATGGCCCGCATCCGTGTTTATAAAGGAAAATTTCGTACTACTTACACGGCAACCGTCAGGATAAAAGGATACGACTCGGTCTCTGCAACATTTGACACAAAAACTGAGGCCAAAAACTGGGCCGCCCAGGTAGAGGCCCAGATGAGAAGTGGCCGATATATAGATCAGAAAACCGCTAAGAAAATCTCTTTTGCAGAGGCCCTTGATAGATATTTCGAGACTATTTCCTCAATGAAATCTCCCAACAGTATGCGTAGAGATAGAGACTCAATAAAAGCAATCAAAGCCAATTTCAATACTTCCTTGACTCTAGCAGACATTACCCCTGAAAAAATTGCAAATTACAGAAACAAACGACTGGAACAAGTTGCTCCATCAACTGTATTGAAGGAATTGGTCCTCATTTCTCACCTGTTTAATATTGCAGCTACCGAATGGGGTATCCCGATAAAAAATCCAGTCAAAAAGGTAAAAAAGCCCAAAGTCGATAATGCAAGGATTGTGTTCCTTTCCGAGTCCGAAATTCAGTGTCTTCTGGAAGCGACACGTAAAAGTTCCAATAAAAAACTGTATCCTTATGTTTTACTTTTACTCCATACTGCGATGCGACCTGGAGAAGCCGCTGGTCTCAAGTGGGATCAGGTAAATTTCGAAGAGAAAGGTATTTTACTAAACAAAACTAAGAACAAGGAACCACGCTGGATACCATTGACCGATTCAGCACAGAAGGTTTTACAGGATTTGTACGATAAAAGAAATCCAGATTGTAATTGGGTGTTTTTACCCCCCAACCCCCATAAGAGACTGCTACTTATTCCTAGTCAATATTTCAAGAAATCCTGGACAACAGCAAAAAAAAGAGCAGGACTAGACCATATTCATATCCACGATCTTAGGCACACGGCAGCATCACATTTATTGAAAGCAGGAGTGGACCTCCGTATAGTCCAAGAAATCCTCGGACATAAAACCCTCCAGATGGTGATCCGTTACACTCACATCCTGGATAGCCAGAAACGGGAAGCCATCGAAAAGCTTGATTCTCTCTTATAAATATATATATATATCTTAAAAAAAGAGAGAGGGCAGTTTTTTTGAGGCCCCGCCACTACACTTCTCTTTACCTTTTGCAAAACACCGTATCTTTCCAGCCACTTACGAGTTCCTGAACCCGTATTTTTACCGCTACACATCTCTTTACCTTTTATGGGGCAGGACAAGAAAAATTGGAGTCATTTAAGTGTGTTGGGACCTGCTACACACCTCTTTACCTTTTGCTACGGTTCTCTTTACCTTTTGCGCTACCTGGCTCTTTACCTTTTGGGAAAATATCGTCAAAACAGGCCGTTAGGCAGGGAAGGTCTGCTACGATCCACTTTACCTTTTCCCAACACTTTATTTTGACAGCAAAAAAATATCCGTTCGGCGAGGTCCTCGAGGATCCTGCTACATACCTCTTTACCTTTTGCTACACCTTGCTTTACCTTTGCTAACTTGCCGTTTTTAATACAGAAAAATCGCCAACCATGTTATAGCTATTAGATTTTTTTAAATCAAAACAAGTAGTTAGTGCTAGCTACCTTTTTCTTTACGTTTCTGGTTACACATCTCTTTAGTTTTTATGATGGCTACATATATCTTTAGTTTTCTCAACAGATTGTTTTTACAAGGAAAATGTTTATGGGATAAGGTCTGCTCTTTGAAATAATCTATAATTACAGCTAGTTATCCTTGATACATTATTCTTTACCTTTTTGCTATCCAATTCTTTGATTTTCATTTCCCTGGCTACAGTTCTGTTTACTTTCGTCTTCAGTTTTTACCCCAAAAAAGACAGAGGAGACCTTTATGTTCGATTTCACGTGGGAATTAGCGGAAAAATTTGGTCTGAGCGAACGGTTTGGAAAAAAACTGGATCATGATAGGCTAGCAGATTTCCTGCCTTATAGGGCCTGGGACCCGGAAAATTACATTTTTCTCCTAGATCACGGGAAAGAAAACAGGATCGGGTGGTTCTTTGTCTCTGAAGTAACAGTTCCGCCCAAAGAATCATTCCTCCAGGAATTTGAATCTCTCTTGTCGGTTATGCCGCCCAAAAGTACCGTACAGATACTGATGGCCCAAATGCCCTTTATCGGGGAAACGATTTCTGACTTCTTGAAACTCAGGAATAGAACAAAATTAAAAATTTCTGAGGAGAAGCAGAAAGTTTTAACCCACATGATGGCCGAAAAGGCTAAATTATACAGAAAACTTACGGAAGGATTACAGGATTCCTCTTACCCACTCCTTTTGAAAAAACCTTACATTTTCTTCAGTTTCACCGTATCTCCTTCTGAACTAACTGTAGACAATGTGATAAGTACGATCCAAAAGACTAAAAGCGTACTTCAGACAGCTGGATTCGATACGAAAAAGGGGGTTCCCGCCGACCTTTATAATTTTATTTACTTTCTATTTAGTGATCCTGAAGGCATCCTCCCCCCCTCCTACACCACTCCATTTAAGGCCTGTCTTACTAATAAAAAATATAAAGCCGATTCTCTTCTGGAAAATTTATTTATACCTCTCTCAGAATTGATTTCGCCCCCATCCATAGGCATTAAAATAACTTCGGATACCCTTCTAACAAACGCAAACAGATTCATTGCCACAGTTTCTTATCGCCAATATCCAGATGCGGTTGAACCTGGTATGGTGGACCGCCTGGTAGGTGATAATAGAAAAACCGAAATCCAGCTGCCATATACGGTAATTCACGTCCTAAACATTTATGTTCCGGACCAGATCTCTATAAAATCCAATATCGCTAATAGACATGCAGTAGCAGCGTGGCAAACTTTTGGTCCTCTCGCCAAATTCAATCCTAAAGTAGGAAAAGTAAAAGATGATTTGGCCGAACTGATGAACAGAGCTGAAAAGGAACTTATCCTTAAGGCTTACCTGCACACTATTGTACTTGCTAATTCTGAAAAACAGCTCGAAGAGGCCACATATTCATATATCACCCATGCAAAAAGACATGGATTCCTTCCTGTGAGAGACAAATTTGTTATGGCCCCTCTACTCCTGAATTCCCTCCCAATGGGTCTATATCCTGATGAGGCACCAAAACTTTTCAGAACAAGAACATTATCATCCTCTATGATCGGATGCCTTGCGCCGGTACATGCTGAAGGAGGCAGTTTCGGTAAACCTTATCTTCTTTTCTCCACAAGAAGAGGATATCTGATTACAGGTGATATTTTCGCCTCACCTCAGGGATATAACGGCCTTATTTTTGGAGGAACTGGCGGTGGAAAATCCTTTTTTCTCAATGAACTTACGGCCTCATATTTTTCAGCAGGTGCTAAAATTATTATTCTGGATGTAGGTAAGAGTTTTAAAAAGTTATGTGAAATGCTGGATGGCGAATATATAAACTTTGAAGACACGTCCAATGTAAATATCAATCCGTTTGCACATCTCTCTGATGATCCTGAACTCCTTGTAGATGACATGGAAATGCTGAAAAATTTTGTGGAATCAATGGCAGCTCCCAAAAAAGGATTAACTGATTTTCAGATGGGCGCATTGACAGAAATTATCGCTGATGTGGCAGAAAAATACAAACAGGAGACTACCTTTGACCTTATAGCGGAAAAACTGGCACAACATTCGGATCACAGAATAAAAGATATTGCCACTATGCTTAAACCTTGGTGTAAAGGTGGAGAAAACTACAGATGGGTGGCTGGAGGCAAATCCATAAATTTTGAATCTGACCTCATTGTGATCGAAATGGAAGCATTGATGCAACGCACCCATCTGCAAAAAGTATCGCTATATTATTTAATGTACCGCATTTCTCAGGATTTCCTGCTAAAAACCATGAAAGATCCCTCTTTCAGAAAAAAACCAAAATTTTTGTTTATAGATGAAGCATGGGAAGCTTTAAAGACAGGAACTGCTGATTTTATTGAAAGGGCCTATAGAAGATTTCGCAAAACAGGTTCAGGATGCTGGATTATTACCCAAGGCCCAAGCGATCTAGATGGAAGTGCTGTCGCTGATGCACTTTGGAATAACTCACACTTCGTAGTCTCCCTAAGAGTGGAAAATTTCAATAAGGAAAAAGCAAAAAAATATCTGTCTGACTATGCTCTCTCAGTAATTCCTACACTGAAAACTGTTAAGGGCCAGTTCTCCGAAATATACATGAAAACCCCATTCGGTGAAGACATATTAAGATTTTATGCTCCAAGATATACCCAACTTGTCTATACAACAGATGCAACTGAATCAGCTATTATTGAAAAACTTCTTGATGAAGGTTTGAGTTATGATCGAGCTCTTCGGAAGATTATTGCAATGGAAAAACGATAAAAAATTCCGTATTGGAACAGGCATTTATCTCAAAGACCTTCCATATCCAGAAGCTACAAAACTCAATATCGACCTTCCAGAGAAATTTAGAAACGGCCATGTAGGAATATTCGGTACAACAAGGTCTGGGAAAACAAGACTCGCTGAAAATCTGATTGAATGGGACATTAGACAGGGTAAATCCGTATGGATAATTGATCCAAAAGGAGATATTGAACTCCTTTCAAAGATAATTCAAACCTGTATCCTTACAAACAGACTCGACCACTTCTATTTCTTCTCACCTTTTCACCTAGATATCTCGGTGAAAATAAATCCTCTGGCGTACTGGGTGATTCCAGAAGAAATAGTGCACCATGTGGCGAGTAGTATTGCTTCCGGAAAAGGAGATGATGCGGACTTCTTCTACAAGGTGTCGAAAGAGGTCCTCCTTGTTGTGGTACGTTCTCTCCAGGTCCTGGATGTGATTGCCGGAAGAACCCCTGAATTCAACCTGGTTCGCCTCAATCATTTCATTTCATACACAGACCTGAAAAAATTATATACTCAGTTAAAACAACTAACCAGTTCCGTGGGAACAGTCCATCTCGAAGGACAACCTGTAAAGCAGATAATTGAAAATGAACTTTTACCAAAACTCGCACAAATGCTGGCCCAGAAAGAGGATCACTTTTCAAAGGTATCTGGTTCTCTTAGAACAGAACTCTCTCAACTCACACTCGGTACCATTAACAGGTTGTTCTCAGATGTAAAAGAAAACCCCATTTTTGAAAGACTTATCAATAACCAACCTACCGTATTTTACTGTTCAACAGCCAGCCTTATAACCAGGGATACGGCAAATATCGTTGGGAAAATCATCCTCTCCGGCCTTCAAAGCATCTCAGGCCATTTCAATGCTGAGGGTAAAAAATTCAATCCCCCTCTTGCAGTACACGTAGATGAAGCCAGCAATGTACTCTATCCAGGAATGGATGATTTGTTCAATAAGGCCGGTGGAACAAACGTACATCTAACTCTCCTTACCCAGTCTCTTGCTGATTTTGAAACCGCAATTGGTAAGGCATACTGCCAGAAAATACTGGATAACCTGAATACTCAAATCTGGCTCAGAACGGGAAGTAAAGAAACCGCACTATATGTGGCCGATAAGGCCGGTAAGATCAAAACTTACTCCCCAACTCTATCAATTGGTGGGTTCTCCACGGCAAGAGAAATGGAGAAAAAAGTACTTTCGGATACCGCGCTGACTGAATTTAAACCCAGGGAATTCGTAGCGTTTATATACGAACAATCATACATGGGCTACACATCCACGGTATCCCCGCTGCATCTAAATCTCATCATGCCCACGCTGAAATGGAAAAAACCCAGTAAGAACGATTCGCCAGCAGAAAACGTGCAGGAAGTTCTAAGCGAACCCGATATAAAGAGATTTAGAAGAAGATATTGGGCACACTAACAAAAATGATTCAAAAATATACTCTTAGCTCCCAATTTGAACAAATTTTGTAACATACTGGACTTACAAAAAGACCCGGTATACAAAATTACAAATACTAGAAAGATATTTAATGCTTTTATGTCAAAAAAGACTGCTCTTTGACAATTGGCTATTCTTTATCTTTTATCTTTTATATTCAAACTATTTTCTTTATCTTTCACTTTTATCTAACGAACTTTTATCTTTTAACTTTAGGAAAAAGTTAAAAGACTACATCGCAACCCCACCAGGGGGACGTCATATTACCCCTTGGCGGGGAGCATACGTCCTCCTGGTGAAAAATAAAAAAATAAAAAGAAAGGAGGACGTTATGGTAAAATCGGTAAACAAGGTTATCTTAATCGGAAGACTTGGGGCAGACCCAGAAATTCGCTACACACAGGCTGGAACGCCTGTAGCAAGCTTTAGAATAGCAACCAACAACCGGATAAAGAGAGGAGAAGAATGGGTAGAGGAACCCGAATGGCATCGCATAGTTGCTTGGAACAAGCTTGCAGAAATCTGTGAGCAGTATCTCAAAAAAGGAATGCTTGTCTATATTGAGGGTCAGCTTCGTACAAGGGCCTGGGAAGATCAGGATGGTAATAGGCGTTGGACAACTGAGGTACACGCAAGAGAAATGCAGATGCTTGAATCCAAGGGCTCAGGATCAATGGAAGAAAGCGAGCTTGAGCCCCCTCCAATTGATGAAGATGATGTGCCGTTTTAACAAGATTAACTGAATTTGAACTCATTACCCCGCCGGGGGAGACTTTGCTTCCCCCGGTTGGGGAACTGCATGGTCTCCTCCGGCATAACCAAAAAAAGGAGGAGAAACCATGCAAAATACAAATGAAATCCCCACCCTTGCTCTTAATGTAGAAGAAGTCGAAACTTTACATTCTGTACCCCAAAATCCACTGGACGAGGCTTTGCCTCTGGAACAGGTCAAGGCCCAAGTCCAGCTTATACAGCGGGTTATGCAGGGGGTAATGAAAAAGGACGAACACTATGGTGTCATTCCAGGCTCCAGCAAACCCGTCCTTTACAAGGCGGGGGCAGAAAAACTAGCGATGACCTTTCGCCTTGCTCCCAAATACGAAATAACTCGCTACGACCTGCCCAACGGGCATAGAGAATACGAGGTAATTTGTCATATATATTCTATCATTTCCGGCAAATTCCTTGGAAGCGGTACCGGTAATTGCTCTACACTTGAGAGCAAATATCGTTACCGTAGCGGTCCCATTGAACCTACTGGCAGGCAAGTGCCAAGGAAATACTGGGATCTGCGTAAAACAAACCCGGAAGCAGCCCAAAAGGTCATCGGCGGTCTTGGATATGCGGTCAAAAAAATCAATGGCCGCTGGGAAATCGTTCGGAAGGGCGAACGTATCGAAAATCCGGACCCTGCTGATTGCTGGAATACGGTAAAAAAAATGGCGAAAAAACGTGCGTTCGTTGACGCCATACTAACCGTAACGGCTGCTTCGGATATTTTTACTCAGGACATTGAAGATGAATCCTCTCCACCGGAGGCTGATCCGCCTCAACCGCAACCACAAACGGAAGCCCCTAAGGAATCCGTTTCGGAACGGGGAGAGGATGATATACCCTTTTAATTAAACCAAAAGCCGTAAGCACAGCCGTATCCACGGCAATTCCAACACCTGCTTACGGCTTTTGTTTTATGAATACCCCGCCGGGGGAGACTGAGGTTTCCCCTGGCCGGGGATTCCCGTCTGTCTCCTCCGGCATAATCATGAAAGGAGGAGACAAATGGTAGCATTTGAATCTTTCATACTTACCAGGCTTCAAGAACTCTCAGCACTTCATACAAAACAATATCTTGGCGACAGAAGCCAATACATCGGGGCTTCAGATATAGGCCACTGTCCACGCAAGGTTGTACTCTCAAAATTGAATGGAGAGGAAATAGACCTTGCCACTCATATCAAATTCATGAGAGGACACCTAGCTGAAGACCTGGTTGCCGGGATATATGAGAAATACAACCCCCAACGCCAGGTTGAACTAGAACTCGACGATCCCGTGCCCATCAAGATTCACCTTGATTTACTATTTCAACCCACAACCAAACAGGAAGTCGGAGTGATGGAAGTAAAAGCTTCTTCCATTCCTGAGACACCATACGAGTTGTGGGAGATGCAATTACACTTTCAGATGGGCGTGATGGCAAGGCATACACAAAAGGCCATCAAGGGGGCCATCATAGTAGTGGATCTCAACGACGGTGACATCCGCCGGTTCAACGGCTATACCCCGAATGAGACCATCTTCAATGGTCTCCTTAAAAGAGCAAAACATATCTGGGACTGCATTACAGAAGGGACAGAGCCGGAAACGGAAGTCACTCCGCTTTGCGGTTACTGCGCCTTTATAAAGGATTGTCCAAGATTCCAGGCGGATGAAATACCTGAACTTGCCGGGGATGTGTTGAAGGTCCTGGAGGCCAAAGACAGGAAGAAGGCCTCTGAAGCGGAATACAAAAGGCTTGCCAGCAGACTTCTTGATATCGTCAAGAAAAAAGGTGCTTTTAAGGCGGGAGGACACAGGATTGACAAGATCGACCGTCATTCCACCCGCACGGATTGGAAAAAGCTGGCTGATGATCTGGGGACTATCAACAAGTCCCTAGACGACTATCAGACCAAAAATCCTTATTCGGTCCTTGATATCAAGACCTTGCAATAATGAAGAAAAAACGCCATCCCGCTGGGGGAGCGCAGACACTCCCCTGGCGGGGGTCTGCCTCCTCCACGGGATGTGAAAGGAGGCAGAATGAAAATATACACAGACGCCAAGGAACTCTCCAAAATTTTAAAATCTCTGGACTGGAAGATGCCTAGATACTCTCAGGCAATTTTAGATTACGCCCTAATCAGTTGCGACGATCAGGGCATTCATATTATGAGGAAAGACCTTAATATTTTTCTATCTCACAAGATTTCAGGAGAGATCGAGAAGCAGGGCGAGGTCCTGGTTCCGGTGAAAAAGGTCCTCACGGTTTTAGGGACCTGCAAAGAGCAAATCCCCCTGGAATACGACGGGGATTACCTGAGAATGGGGAATTATGTGCTAGACACCGTTCCAGCACATACAGAAGATTATCCCAAAATCCCCGAAGAAAAATTCAGGGAGATAGGAGTAATTAAAGGCCATGCACTGGCCTACGCCATTGAGAAATGTAACCCTTTTTTGGGGGATCCAGATAAATATACTCTGCACCACTTCTCATTCGGCCATTACGGCCACATGGCCTCAAGCGATAGTCATAGAATATGCCAGGTTCCATTAGAAATTGATTGCCAACTGGTAGTACATAACACCCTGGCATATCTCAAAAAAATAAACCTGGAAGGCGACCTCAAAATTGCCCATTCGGACAAACACATTCGAATAAAGGGCAACAATTTTGTCGCCTACATCTCCCTAATAGACGGGCAATACCCCCCATATAAGGAGGTAATCCCGTCAAAAGGGGTTCCTCTAAGAGTAAACGCCGATGACCTTATAGCAACCTTGAAAGAGGCAGTCGCATACTGCAAGGCTGCTACCAAGGAAAAGGATTTCGTTCCGGTAATCATTCACTGGCTGCAGGATGGCATTAAAGTTGTCGGTAATTTCTCATCCGAACATCGTTTTGAGAAAATGCTGTCAACAGCATTTTCGCAAATCCCCGTTTCTGTACCTTTAAATGTCCCGTATTTGCTTCAGGCACTTAAAGGATTAACGGGGGAAATAATTATCTGGTATGCCGGAGATGATAAGCCTTTTATCATTACAGATGGAGTTACCTATCGGTATATCCAAATGCCCGTTAATATCGAACGTGAAGAAAAAAATGAATATTATGAACTCCCCAAAGACACTCCTTTGCAGGAGATTCCCTACTCTCCTGATCCTAGTGCAATTCCTGAACCAACCAGAAAAAAAGCCGGTTCAAGGAAGCGCACTGTTAAGAAGGCCGCCAAGCCTTCTAATAAGAAGGCGTCTTCGGAGCAAGAGGCACAGGGAAAGGCCCTTGCCGAACTCAAAAAACGTCTCGACTTTTGGGAGGCGGAGGCTCTCAAAAAAGAGGAGCATATCCGCAACCTGGAGGCTGAACTGGCAAAATTGCAGGAGTCCTACAGGGCACTTTTGCAATTCCAGGCCCTGAGGCCAAACGGCAAGGGTAGATATGCGGTGATAGATGGCCACCAATACCTGTTCTCTCAGGGCAAAATCCTTGATAAGGATGGGAACGAGGTAGGCCACTACAACCGCAAAGGCGGTGAAATCAACGGCCAGCCATTCAAACTCCAGCAGGAGTGGGTGGTGGCCATGAATTAAATCTAATTTCAATCCCATGATCCCATGCGGGAGAAGACGTGTTTTTCTCCCGCATGGGAGGAGTCATGTCTTCTCCCGCTGAAAGGAGGAGGCATGACGGTCAAACTGCAAAACAAAACTCAGATTTATCTGAACGGTACCTACAAATCAGTTATGAAGCAAGCCAGAAGGTTCATTGCAAAAGGATTCAGGTGCGTGGGCTTTATTGGCTTGCGGCGTAACGGAAAATCTACCGCCCTGGTCATGCTGGAAAAATGACCGGAGGTGGGGAGATGATATAGTGGAGACTGAAGAGATAAGTCTGAATAAAATAAGATAGCAATCCCCAAAGCCGGGGGCAGAACTCTTTGCCCCCGGCGGGGTGTCACGTTCTGCCTCCGGCATTTCTTCCGTTTAAAGGAAAGGAGGTAGAACGATGTATTATTTAACAAATGAAGAAATTATATCTTTGGCCCCGGCAGCAGGAGCACAAGCTCCTATAAGAGGTGTATCAGAACGATATTCTTTCATTCCTACAATAGAAGCCGTTGATCTGTTACGGGATGTCGGCTGGTTCCCTGTGGGTGTTCATCAGAGTCAAGTAAGAAAAGAAGAAAGGGATGGTTACCAGAAGCACATGATTCGTTTTGTGAAAGATGGGCTTTCGTTTGGTGGAGAACGCATTGATCTTGTTCTGTATAATTCTCACGATAGAGGTTGTTCTTTTCAGTTGATTGCATCAGTATGGCGAAAAATATGCGGAAATGGCTTAATGGTGGCCTCTGACTTTGCAAATTTTACCCATAAACACATTGGATTCAATCCAGATGAATTTGTCAATTCGGCGAATAAGATTGTAGCAGTAGCTGATAATATTGCAGAATCCGTTGAAATGATGAAAACTATTGAGCTTACGCGAGATGAACGTAGTATATATGCTCAGGCGGCACATAGTCTTGTTTATGAAGTCCCTGAGCAAGCGCCAATTCGACCAGAACAATTACTGCAAGAACGCCGCTATGACGACAATGGGAAAGATCTTTGGACCACATTTAATGTGGTCCAGGAAAACCTTATGAAAGGCGGTCTTACATATACTACAAAAAGTGGACGCAAAAGGCGTTCACGGCCTGTAAAATCGCTTGATCGTAATCTAAGACTAAATAAGGCCCTATGGTTGCTCACAGAAAAGATGGCGGAGCTTAAAAGTTAATCAATACCCCCCGGCGGGTAGAACCGTAACACTGCCAGCCAGGGCAGTGGCATAGTGATCGCTGCCATGACGCTGTTTAACCCGCAGTTTGTCCAATTGGTCAAGCTGCTTTTCAGGTAGTTCCCCTCCTGTCCGTCCGCCTTTCGGCGGCGGACCTCTGTCCTGAACTTCCTACTACATATTGTGCTTCCGGAGGCCTTCTTAAGCTGGATCATGCCCTACATCTTGTGGTAAGGCCAGAGGCCCGCCGCCGGGAGGCAAAACTATGCGGGACAGGAGGAAGCATGTGTGCATGGTGCGGAAAAATACTGGAACACCTCTATTCGAGGGATTCTCACGGCATTTGCCCGGTCTGCGCCAAAGTAGGGCAGGCCAGGGCGGAGACTTTTTTAAAAGAGCAAAAACAGGAGCAACAAAAATGACCAGAAAGGGGGCATTAGGCCTCCTTTCTTTTTGGGCTAAGCTGTCTGATTTGCATAGAAAGAGCCTGTACTGCCGTCCCAAAGTGGAAAAAGGTTAACAGACATAATTCTTTAATAAAATATTATCTTTTATTTTATTCAGATACATAAATAATAGTGCTACAATATTATTATAATGACAATTTGATTTTGTTATCAAAATAACAACTGATTAAATCAAGCATTAATCCTTCTGCTAGAAAAAATCAAAATTTTCTCCAATTAACGCCAAATATTTTGATCTCTGATTTTTTATGGGTGTTTTCTAATACTTGCTTTTTCTGAAGAATGGGCTATTAGAAAAAATATTCCTCGTTTCTACAAGAGGTGGGTTCCTCTTATAAATATAATGTTAGCCCATATAAAAACAATGAGATGACAAAAAATGAGAAGACTGAAAATCGTAGCTTCTGGAAAAAGTAGACAAGAAGAGGCTCAAAAAAGAGGAAAATTATTTGAAGAGTTAATGGCAAAGGTGCTGCGACATTATGGCTATAACATAAATAAACATAAAACAAATGTAAATTATGCTGGCATGGAAATTGATATAGAAGGAGAGGCGCGTATCGCTGGAATACCCCTTTTCGCAGAATGTAAGTGCTATGGTTCTGACATTACTGCGGAAAAATTGCAAACATTTTTTGGAAAATATATGAGCTTTTGGTTAAAAGATAATAAGAGTGAAGGGCTCTTTATTGCAATACCAGGAGTCAATAGTCACGCAAGAGGATTTTATAACGAAAATTGCAAATCAAATAGTCAAATTTCAATAAAAATCATCGAAGAACCCGATATTATAGATATTATAATAGATAGTGGATTAATTATTAATGAAGCAGAAATTGATAAATTGATTAAAGATGATCTAGTCCCGGGTGATAGAATTTTAATATATAGTGACAAAGGACTATTCTGGCTTCAATATTTAATTTCTAAAGGTTCCACTCTCCCAACAAAAGTTCAAATATTTGATTCTAAAGGAAATACAATAACTGATAATGATTCTCGTGAATACTTTATAAAATTACTTCCTGAAATTAAAGATTTTGAGTTTACAAAAGAAGATGGAAATATTTTATCTACTGAAGAAAAAGAGCTTATAGTTGAATTAAGAGGAAGTTCTGCCTATTTTGAATACCAATTTCCAGCGAATCCTCAGTTCTTTATTGGCAGGCAACAACTTGTTTCAGATATAGATAATTTTTTTAATGACGTTATTAATCACAATGCTTCATTAAGAAGCATTTTATTTGAAGCTAATTCTGGATGGGGGAAGAGTTCTCTTGTTTTAAAAATTGTTTCCCGTCTTAAAGAACTTGGACATTATGCTATAGCAATTGATTCTAGATCAGCTTCAAGTGCTCAATTTATTTTACATGCTATAGAGCATATAATTAAGAAATTTGGCAATTTCAATAACCTGATTGAGGAAGAACCTGTAATTACTGGATTTGAGGGAGTAATTAACGCATTAATTAAAATAGGAAATGCACTAAAAAGTCAGAAAAAACTATTGTTAGTGTTTTTTGATCAATTTGAAAATATTTTCTATCTAGAAGAAGTATTAGTTAAAATTGTACAACTTATTTTAAAAATCACAGATATTCAAACTAATATTATACTTGGCTTTTCTTGGAAAACAGATCTAGTGGGATTAACATCCGAATTCCCATATAAATGGAGAGATAAAATTGTTGAGTCTAGTCAAGTATTTCATTTAAAACAATTTTCAGAAGTAGAAACCAATATTCTTTTGGACAAATTATCTGATGAGCTTCATGCTAAATTGAGGAAAGACCTGCGTTTTTTAATATCGGAGTTTTCTCAAGGATATCCTTGGCTACTTAAAAAGTTATGTGCTCATGTAAAAAAACAGAGAGAAAATGGTGTCCCACAGGCAGATATGGTAAGGGGGCTTCTAAATGTAGAACAACTTTTCTTAGATGACTTAGAAGGATTGACACCAGAACAAGAAGAAGCATTAAGACAAATTTCTAAACAAGCTCCCATTAATATTTCTGAAATAGGAGAAGAACTTTCACCGACCGTTATACAGACTCTAGTTGACCGAAGATTGATAGTCAGAGTTGGAACTAAATATGATATTTATTGGGATATTTTTAGAGATTATCTTAATACAGGTAAGCTACCAATTGAAGAGGTTTATCTTCTAAGATCCTCTGTTGGGAGTGTTTTTAAAGCAATTACAATATTGCAAAACAATAATGGTAAATTACTAATACATTCTTTCAAAGAACAAGCAAATCTTTCTGATGGAGCTTTTTTAAATATCGCTCGCGATCTTCGTTTACTTAAAATTGTAAAAATAGAAAATAATAATATTGTTCTCATGTTACCAATAGGAACAGATGAATCAGAACTATTACAGAACTTTCGTAATTACTTAAATGATCATTTATTGAGAAATCGATATATCTTTAATGTTGTACAACTTATCAAGGATAAAGGAGAAATAAGTATTTATGATTTAGCACATATACTTCAAAGTGAATTCCCTTATATCTCTGCTTCTGAGAAAACATGGATAACATATGCAAAAATATTAGCCGGTTGGCTCGACATAGCTGATTTAGCAATATGGGATAAATCAAATGAAAAGTTGATAAAATTTAAGGCTGGTACTCAGGTTAGAGATCATTCATTAGTATTTGCAAAAAAAAGAACTAGATTATCAGTTCCTTCTATACAATTTGCACCAATTTGTGAAGTAGCAAAACGCCTTGTAACAGCAGCAAAAAATAATGAGCCGGTGAATTGGTCAGGTTTGTCAAAGAGTACGATTTACAAGTCGCTTGCTATGCTTGAAGAAATGAATTTAATTAGGAGAGAAGCAAAAACACTTACAATTTTACCTGATTGTTATGACTTTATAGATAGAAGAAACACTTTGAAAATTGTTAAAGATATAGTTACTAAATGGAAAATTTTTAAATCATTTATTGAAATTCTTAATGAGAATCATAATAATCGATTAACTCATGTCCAACTAGGTAAATTGTTAATTAAAAAATATTCTCTTGAATGGAAGCTTTCAACTGCAGAGACAAATGTGAAAATAATGCTAGACTGGGCAAGACATCTTAATCTTGCTCCTGGAGTTTTTTCTCATACATATAGAGGGAAATTTAAAGCTAAGGATAACAAAGTGAACTAAGAAATGTGTAACATCTTATTGATTGGTTGATTGGGCTAACTCGAGTAAAGGCGGGGATTTCCCCCGCCTTCCCCACACCACCTAGCTACAAGCCCGCAAAAGACACGATTTTCTTTAACCAAGCAGTAAACAGGCGGTAAGAGGACGAGACTCCTGAATTAAGAAAAACTTAAGCCTTGGCTAATTTTCTTCTTCTATAACTCTATATAGAATCTTTAGTGTAGTTGTTCCTGAAAAAGGTTTAACTACTGAAAATAGTTAGACTTTCTTCTAAAAATCTGTTAAATTCTTTGCAAGAAAATAGACCGAATGGAGCCATTTTCTTGCAAATTTTGCCATGAAACCCAAAGCATCACCTATAAAAGACAGACAGAGACAATTGTTTTCTATTGAATTATCTAAACTCGTCAATCCCAGCCATCCAATGGTTAAGCTGGCCAAGGCCATAGACTGGGATCGGTTAGATGAAGTATTTGGGAAGACTTATTGTCCCAATAAGGGCCGTCCTGGGATTAGTACCAGGTTGATGGTAGCTCTTCATTATTTGAAATACACTTATAATTTGAGTGATGAGGCTGTTGTAGAGGGTTGGATAGAGAATCCATACTGGCAATATTTTAGCGGTATGAAGTATTTTGAACATGAGTTTCCAATAGATCCATCCAGTATGACTAGATGGAGAAAGAGGATCAAGGAGTCAGGGGCAGAGGAACTGTTGAAGGAGACGATTTCTGCGGGTTTGCGACTTAAGGCCATAAATGCAAGCTATCTCAAGAGAGTTAATGTTGATACCACAGTGCAGGAAAAGTCCATAAGGTATCCCACCTATGCCAGACTTTATGACAGGGCCAGGGCAAGATTAGTAAAATTGGCTAAGGCAAGGGGAATCAACTTAAGGCAGAATTACAATCGTCTTTCCAGGAAGATGCTTATTCAACAGAGTCGATATGCCCGAGCCCGACAGATGAAGCGAGCGTTCAAGTGTACCCAAAAGCTTAGGGTCTGGCTTGGTAGAGTGATCCGGGATATTGAACGTAAGTGTCCAAAACCAGATGAAGAATTGAGTTCATTATTAAAGATATCCAAGAGAATCTATTTTCAGAAGAAGCAAGATAAAGATAAGATTTACAGTGTTCATGAATCCCATGTAGAGTGCATTAGTAAGGGCAAGTCCCACAAACGATATGAGTTTGGTTGCAAGGTATCTGTAGCAGCCACGAGCCGAGGAGGTTGGTTTGTAGGAGCTAAGGCATTTCATGGCAATCCCTATGACGGTCACACCTTAGCCGAAGCCTTAAAACAAATAGAACGCTTATCTCAGAGGCCAGACCATGTATTTGTTGACCAGGGATATCGTGGTCACAATTACAAATCAGGAGAGATTGAAGTTCACGTTTACCGGTCACATCGAGGCAGAATAGCCAAGAGTCTATGGAAATGGATGAAGCGAAGAGCGGCTATAGAGCCATAAGCCATCTGAAACATTGCCACAGGATGGACCGCAATCGTCTCAAGGGGATTCTTGGAGATTGCCTAAATGTAATCCTATCAGCAGCGGGTATGAATTTCCACAAGTTGCTGCGCTGGGCAGCAGTCTTTTGGCGCTCAATTTATCATGAATTGCTTTTGGCCTTCAGATTTACTCATTCCTATGGATAAAATTAAAAAAGATTTTTGCAGTATCAACTATTTAGTTTATTTTGGTAGAAATTATTAATCAAAATATTTTTTCTCTAATTCTTTTAATAAGTCCTTAAAATTTGAAGATCTAATACTAATTTCCCAAATTGCGGTATCACTTTCTAAATTCAATTTTTTGAGACTCTTTATTAATACATTGTTTATCCATTTTTTAGACTTTTTCAAATTTGTTAATACTTGATATTTTTTTACACTATAAACAGCACAACCATCTCCTTCTTTATTTTCCAAAATACATTCTTTTGTTTTATATTTTACTACATCACTCTTACTATCCACACCATTAGAAAATGAGTCATATAAAAATAAGGAACTATATAAATCATTTTTTTCTTGATTTTCTTTATTTATTATTAATACTGATTTTGTATGGGGATGGAATCCTCCATCTGTCAAATTATCATCTTCTACAAATAACCCTCTGTGTATTTTATCATCTTTAAATCCATATATTACAACTACTCCTAAATCAGGAAATTTTGCTGAATAGACCTTTGAGCCATCACTTAATTCAACTGGAATTTTATCAATAATACTTAATTTTGTCTTTAATATATTTAATTCCTTTGCGATTTCTTTATTTTTTTCAACATATCTTTGAGTAATTATACTATTATAATATCGATTATAAACATCATTTACATAACTATTTCCATGACTATTATTAATCATGTCCGTTGTCGGCTCTGTCCATGTGTCACCGGCAGACGGGCTTGAAGGCAGGCGGCCTGCCGAACCGGTATATGTTGAACCATATGTTGAACCAACCGAAGGCCTGGAATGCTCAGGCTCAAGCCTTACATCAATATTCAGGTCATCCCCTGGGCCAAGCTCCACCCATTCCTCGTTTTTTTTGTAACCGGGCTTTGTCACCTCCAGGTGATAACGCCCTGGCTCAAGTTCAATGCCTGGACGGTAACGGGGAACTATGTTCAGTATCCTGATGCGGGCATCCGCGGGGTCGGCTTTTACCGTTAGCCAGCCTGTGCGTTTTTCTCTGTCCAGGTAAACTTTTAGAACCGTACGCCGTCCGGGTTTCACCCTTACCTGCTTCTCCGTGGCAATATAACCCTCCTTTTCCACCCGAACACTCACCACGCCAGGCTTTAAACCGGACACAGTCAACGGCGTCACGCCACGGCGCTCCCCGTCAACATACACCATCGCGCCTGAAGGCACGCTGGTGAACCTCAACGTCCCGGCAGACTGGGCCGGGGACGAAGTGGCCACGTCCTCGTGAACAATACTGCCCCCGGCGACAAAGACAAAATCCCCCTTGTCGAGTTCCGGATTCCGGATGCGGCCGTACTGGGGGTGCTGGGCCCCTTCCGTGTAGTTCACCACCTCTTCCTTTATATAAAGGCCCAGTTCCTCGCCGGTCACGTAGCCGTCATGGTTCCTATCGGCATACCGGTCCGCTATGCCCTGAACAAGGACCGTCTTGAAGACGGACTCATCGGGTACCTGTTCATTTTCATTTCCAGCGGTGATGAAGGCACGAATGGGCTTTGCTACTTGCTCACGGATGTATGGTGAGGGAAGGCCGGGGCTTGCCCTGAAAACAGAGCCAGAAAAGCAAGAGTCAAAGGCCATAAGCACATGCCTAGAACGGATGAGACAACTGAGATCCTCGATCTCCCTCATGCTGATGGCCCGTGCCATGAAACCTGAAAGGTCTTTTGCCGGGTCTGGCGCATCCGTGGGCACGATGTAGCCTAGCTTCTTGCCGTCGGCCATCTGGAGGGTGTGGCCGTGTCCGGCGAAATAGACGAAGATGGCCCTGTCAGGTTCCTTTCCCACCCCACTCACAAGCGAGCTAAGGGCCTGGCGGAGTTCCCTGGAATCGGGGTTTATTACCAACTTGACTTCAAAACCGAGGTTCTCCAGCACCTTGGCAACATGCCGTGCGTCCCGCACCGGATTGGGAAGCCGGGGCCAACCCCTGGAATAATCGCTCACTCCTATAACCAGGGCGTAATAACCTGAATAAAGCGAGATATACCGGGTTGACCCGTCGGGCGCCCTGGCCTGAACCTTGATTCCCCGGGTGTAGGCCGCAGAGTCATCCGCCAAGCAGCAACAATCCCCACAGCCACGGACAATA